>NZ_JBHXBO010000046.1:0-22967 GCF_042726775.1 Oerskovia sp. NPDC060287 | reverse complement strand
CGAGAGGCACAGGACCCGAAGATCCTGCGCCCTCTCGTCCGCCCCTTCGGCGCGCGTCCTCGAGGATCAGGAAGCGTTGGAGGTGGCCTCCTGCGCGAGCGCGTTCGCCTGCGCCTTGGCGCCGGCCTCGTTGAGTGCCGTGATGACGGTCTGGAGGGCCGTCACGTGCTGACCCGACCAGTCCGAGCGGAACGCGGTGGCGTCCGGGCCGTTCCACTCGACGGAGTCCAGCTTGCCCGTGAGCTTCGACTTGATGGCGTCGACGTCCGAGGCGGCCTGGATGAGCTCGGTCGAGAGCTGCTTGACCTGCTCGACATTGAGGCCCCAGTAGTTGCTCATGTGCTGCTCCTTCTTTCAGGGCCACCCCCTGCGGGCGACCTCGTCATGTTCTCGACACGGAGTACTCAACCATGTCGTTCTTCCCTCGTACATGGGGACAGCTCCCCATGGGTGAAGGGCTACTCCGGAAGGGCGATCTGCACCTTCCGCGAGCGCCCGGACACGACGAGGAATCCTCGTCCGGCCGGGAACTCCGCGCGACGGATCCGCCCCAGCGACGTGCCGAGGAGGATGTCTCCGTCGGTGTCCCCGGGAGTCAGGATCAGCCCGCTCCGGCCCGCCTTGAACGGCTTCGCCAAGGTCCACGCCTGGCTCCACGTCGAGCTCTCGGACTCGCCGACCACGAGCTGGTCGGTCCGGACGAGGACCTGGACGAGCTTGTCGAGGACGGACTCCGCGGGCGTGCCCGTGAGCTCGGTGAGGTTCTCGACCACCAGGACGAGGTCACCACGGCCGAGCTGTCCTCCCTCGGCCTGCGCCTTGATCGACTCGACGACGGGGACGATCTCCTCGGGGCTCGTCGCGGCGGTGTCCCACACGGGCAGCGCCGAGATGGGCGTCGGGCGGGGCGAGAAGTACACGATCCGTGTCCCGGGACGCGCGCGCCGGACCGCCTGGGCGATCGTCACGAGCGCGGTCGTCCGGCCGCCGACGGGCGGGCCGCCCAGCAGGAACGTGCCGCGCTCGGGCAACGTGACCGGGGCGATGTCGAGATCGTCGAGACCGATGACCGGCGCGCCGCCCACCGACGCGGGCAGCGACGAGAGCGGGATCGAGTCGGGGAGCTTCTCGATCGACGGAGCCTGCGGGACCCCGTTGCGCACCATCGCGTCGCGCAGCCTGCTGATCTCGCGCGACTGGATCGAGACGTTGGCGTCCCCACCCAGGACGGCGACCTGGACCTCGTTGCCCGCGAGGACGCCCCGACCGGGCGGCGAGGCCGGGGTCAGGACGTCGCGAGGCACCCCGACCATCAGGTAGTCGTCGGGGTTCGCGAGGCGCAGCACGAGCCGGCGCTGGATCGTGCTGCCCAGCGAGGTGGGCACGGCGCTCGGCCGGTCCCCGGTGATGATCACGTGCACGCCCACCTGACGCCCGTCGGTCGCGAGCTGGGAGAAGGCGGCCCACACGGGGAACCACGGCGTGGCCTTGAGGTCGTACTCGTCGCGGAACGCGCCGATCCCGTCGACGAGGAGCAGGATGCGGGGTTCCTGCGGGGCACCGGCCAGGGACCGGTACTCCCCGATCGTGCCTGCGCGCACGGCCGCGTACCGCACCGAGCGGTCGTCGACGATCCCGCGCAGCATCCGCAGGACACGGGTCACACGCTCGGCGTCGTCGCCCGCGATGACAGCGCCGACGTGTGGCAGGTCCTCGAGCATCCGCAGGCCGCTGGCCCCGCAGTCGATCGCGTAGACCTGGACCGGGCCGCCACGGGCCGTGATCGCGGCCGAGACCGCGATCGACCGCAGGGTGGCGCTCTTGCCCGAGCCGCCGGTGCCGAAGATCGCCATGTTCCCGTCGCGGTCGGGCTCGTAGAAGACGGTCGGCTGCTTCTGCGACGCCGGGTCGTCGACGACGCCCAGGAGGAGCAGCTCGTCGGTGCGCGGGTTGGGCAGGAGCGCCAGGTCGTAGGTCCGGGCGAGCTCGTCGAGCCACGGCTTGCGAGGGGCCGGGACGGCCGCGCCCTGGGCCGCGCGCGCGATCGTCGCCACGGCCCGGGCGATGTCGTTCGGGCCTGGGTCGGTGACCTCCTCGACGTCGGGGGCCGGGATCTCCCACGAGGTGCCCGTCCCGAAGGACATCTCCTCGACGTCGAGCCGAGGACGCTGGGGCCGGTCGGTCGTCCACCCGCCCGCGTACCCCGTCTGGAACGGGGTGATCCGCCCGGGCCCGGTCTTGACCGCACCCCGGCCAGGGATCGACGGGTCGAAGTGCGCAGCGAGCGGGATGCCCAGGATGTCGGTCGAGTCGGCCTCGTCGGCCATGCGCAGCGCCACCCGGAGGTTCGTGTTGGCCCGCAGGTTGTCCTTGATGACCCCCGCTGGTCGCTGGGTCGCGAGGATGAGGTGCAGCCCGAGCGAGCGCCCGCGCTGGGCGACGTCGACGACCCCGTCGACGAACTCCGGGACCTCGTTGACCAGGGCCGCGAACTCGTCGACGACGATCAGCAGGCTCGGCGGCGCCTCGGGGTCGCCCGTGCGCTCGAGCGAGACGAGGTCCTTGGCCTTCTTCCGGTTGAGCAGGTGCTCCCGGTACCGCAGCTCGGCGCGCAGCGACGTGAGCGCCCGACGCACCAGGTGGGGCGAGAGGTCGGTCACGAGGCCCACGGTGTGCGGCAGGTTCACGCAGTCCGCGAACGCCGCCCCGCCCTTGTAGTCGACGAACAGGAACGTGACCCGGTCGGGGCTGTGCGCGGCGGCCATGCCCAGCACCCACGACTGGAGGAACTCGGACTTGCCGGCGCCCGTGGTCCCGCCGACGAGCGCGTGCGGGCCCTGGGTGCGCAGGTCGAGGTGGAGCGGCTCGGTGCCCGAGTGCCCGACGAGCGCGTGCAGGGTCGCGTCGGACTTGCGGCGCACGGGCGGCGACCCGTCACGCACGGTCAACGAGTGGTTCTCGCGCCAGCGCTCGACCAGGGCGTCGGGGTCGCTCAGGAGCGCCTGGCCCGCGAGCGACACGAACGACACCGAGCGCGGGAGGTCCGAGTCGTCGTCGATCGGTGCGCCGACGTCGACCACGGGGGCCAGCGCGCGCGCCAGTTCGTGCGCGGTCGCGAGGTCCACCTGCTCGCACGTCACGGGGAAGGTGAGGCGACCGACGCGGACCTCGCCCGACGTCGCTCCCCCGTCGCCCGTCAGGACGAACGTGCGGCACGCGGCGGGCAGCTGCTCCACGGTCGGGGCGATCCACACGACGTGCACCCCCACGTCCGCGCCTCGCTCTGCGAGACGGGTCGTGCGGGACCGGTCCACGGGGGCATCGTCCTCGACGAGCACGACGACGGTCGGCAGCACCGGCGCCTCGAGGTCGTCGAGCTCCTTGGCAGGGTCGACGCCGCCACGGTCCCGGGCGCGCTCGCCCAGGTCCGCGCCGCGCGACTCGACCAGGTCCTCGAGCCGCGACAGGAGCGACGCACCGGCGCCGGGGTTGTCCGCGAGGTGGTCACCGGCGAGGGGGCTGTGCGGCGAACCCGTGTGGGGCAGCCACTCGAGCCACTCCCAGTCGACCCGCGACCGGGGCGACGTGAGCGCGGCGACGACGAGCTCGGCGGGAGAGTGGAGCGCGACGAGCTGGACCAGGATCCCGCGCCCCACGCCGTCGACCGTCCCGGCGGGCCCCGTGATGCCCAGGCCACCGCTCGACCGCAGGTGCGCGACCACGGGCACGCCGTCGATGTGGGAGCACTCGGCCTGCAGCTTCTCGAGCTCCTGCCAGTAGACCGGCAGCGTGTCGTTGTTGCCCAGGTCGTCGAGCTGGACGCGAGAGACCCCTCGTCCGAGGCCGATCCGCACGCTCAGGAAGGCCTGGTGCTCGGGCCGGTGGGTCCAGAGCAGGGCGCCGAGACGTCGTACGGCGTCCACCGTGTCGGCGACCGACGGCGTCTCGGCGAGCCGCACGGCACGCTCGACCGCATGGGTCCGCTCGATGGTCTCGCGCATGGCCGCGACCGAGGCCGTGAACTGCTCGACCTGCGCCTTGAACCGTCGCTTGGCCTGGACCTTCTGGTCGACGTAGTTGCCGATCATCAGGATGGGGCTCAGCGCGATGAAGACGACCGACATGAAGTCCTTGCGGACCATCCAGAGCACGACACCCATGACCAGCGGAGCAGCCATGGCCAGCCACGGGAAGCGCGCAGGCTGGAGGGGCTGCGGCGGCTTGGGGGCCTTGAGCGTCCGCTCGGGGAAGCGGGCCACGACGCGCGGGGACCGGTTGAACTCGACGATCGGGCTCGTCGGGGCGAGGCTGCCGCTGCGCTGCAGCGCCACGACCGCGACGACCGAGCCGCCGACGTCCACCGTGTCGGCCGAGGTGAGGGTCGCACGCGCCATGCGCTCGCCGCCCATGACCAGGCCGTTGGCCGAGTTGGTGTCGACGATCTCGATGGACTCCCCGACGGTCAGCCGCGCGTGCCGCTTGGACACGAGCGGGTCGTCGAGCCGGACGTCCATGTCACGGTCACGACCGAGATAGCTCGTGCCCACGGGCAGCGGGAACTCCCTGCCCGCGTCCGGGCCCGAGAGCACGCGCAGCACGGCGGCGGCCGGACCCCGGTCCTGACCGGGGGCCTCGAACTGCTCCGAGACGCGGACGATCGAGACCGTCGCCCCGGACCGCAGCCCCGCCTCGATCAGGTCGCTCGTCGGGGACAGGACCCGGCCCTGGGACGCGCTCGACGCGTCGTCGACCTGGAGCGTGAGCCGGTCCGGGGCGACCGCACCGGCGCGCACGGGGTCGCCCGAGTAGAGCGCCTCGGCGATGTCGCGCACGGTCGCCGTGGCGTCGGCCGTGACCGCGACGTTGGTCAGGGTCGAGTCCGGGCGGTGCAGGGTCAGCTTGATGCGCACAGGAGAGGTCCTCGGTCAGACCGGCGCGAGCGCCGGGACGGTCGGGGGGGAACGTGTCCCGGTGGTCAGTCGCTCGGCAGGTCGAGCAGGGAGAGGTCGTCGGAGGTCACGAGCCGCGACGCGACCGCGTACTCGACGAGGCGAGCGCGCCGGTTCGTGGCGAGCGCGCCCGGACCTCCACGCAGGCCCTTGACTCCGATCCGGTCGAGCTTGTCGCACACGTTGTCGAGCTTGCGGTTGAACCGCGTCGTGGCCCATCCGAGCCGACGCGCGGCGTCCGCCGAGGTCGGGATCTCCGAGAGTCCTGTCCCGTCCCGACGGAGCATGGGCTCCGCGAGCGCGACCATGAGCTGCTTCTGGCTGACCGTGAAGCTCGTCATGCCGATCGTGGTCGCGCCGTCGGCTGGCTCCTCCGAGCGGATCTCCTGGTACGGGGCGCCCGCGAGCTGGACCATGACCTCGTAGGTCGTGGGGCCCGCGGTGAAGACGATCGAGGTCGAGGCGAAGACGAGCGGGAGCCTGTTGCCCGGCGACAGCCAGGACTGCACTCCCCCGCCCGCGTCGCAGATGGTCGCGGAGATGAGCGAGCCCACGTTCGCGAGCCACCAGATCCCGTTCTCGTGCGTGATCCGCAGGAAGCGTCGGTGCAGGTAGGGGTTGTCCTCGATCTCGAGGTCGCCGTCGCGCCCGATGTCGAACTCCTCCCCGGGCACGGGGCGGAACCACTCGCCGCAGAACTCGATCGCGAGGTCGCTCATTCCGGCTCGCACTTCGTGAAGGGCTTGGACGGTCTTCCGTCGCGCTTGACCGTGATCTCGATGCAGACCTTCTCGCCCTTTGTCGCCTCGTACCTCACCACGTTGAAGGACACCTCCTCGGGCTTCTCGTCGGCCGTCGGGTCCTCGACCCGACGGATCGAGAACATGTCGCCCTCCTGCCACCCCTCGGGGTACTCGATCTTGAAGGCCACCTGGCCCAGGTCGTCCATGTACCCGGACGTCACGGTCGTGACGGGCTGCACGATGTCGCCGAGGTTGTCGTTCGGGAGGTCGCCCGCATCGGCTGCCTCGGTGTCCTCGGCGCCCGGCCGGTCGTCCGCGTCCGCCGAGCCGCCACCGGGCGGGTTGAGGAGGACGAAGATCCCGACCACCACGAGCACCAGGACACCTGCGGCGACCAGGAGCGGCCAGACCTGCCGCCTGGGCGCGGGGGCCGCGGACGGCCCGGGGTCCAGGGGGGCCTCGACGCCGACGCGGTGCACCGTGTCGTCCACGGGCGGACCCCAGGCCCCCGTGTGCTGTCTGGCGCCGCTCGGCGCGGGCCGCTGTGGGACGAACCCCCCGCCCGACGGCGGCACGTGGGTCGGGAGCGCGGGCGCCTGCTGGTAGGAGGTGGGCTGCGCCGGCGCCTGCGGTGCCGCGACCGAACCCACCGGGGTGCCGTACTGGCCCGCGGACTGCGTCCCGGTCGCGAGCTGCGCACGCCCGCTCGAGGTCACGGGGGCGTACGGAAGCTGCGACGGGTCCTGCCGGTAGACGGGGGTCGTCCCGTTCGTCGTGGTCCGGCCGCCCGACGGGTGCGAGCCGGACGTTCCGCCCGGGACTCCCCGAGGGTCGATCGAGACGATCGCGCGCAGCCGCGTGCCGCCGTCGTCGTCGGGCTCGTCCTCCTGCGTGAGGCCCGAGTCGTCGAGGACGTCGATCGGGGTGACGGCGTACGACAGCTCGTTCTGGACCTGCTGGAGCGCACGCGCGAACGCGAGCATGCTCGGGTAGCGCGACGCGGGGTTCTTGGCCATCGCCGTGCCGAGCACCCGCTCGAGCGACGCCGGGACGTCGGTGCGTCCCGTGGGCAGCAGCGGCGTCGACTCGATGCGGGTGATGAGGCTCGCGCTCGAGTTGGACCCGCCGGGAAGCTCGAACGGCGCGCGCCCGGCCAGCAGTGTGTAGGTCGTGGCGGCCAGCGCCCAGACGTCGGTCTCCTTGCCCGCCCACGGGTTCTCGGCGAACGACTCGGGGGGCGACCACGGGATGGACATGCCCTCGGCCCGGGACGCGTCGTCGAGCGTCGAGGAGATGCCGAAGTCCGTGAGCGCCGGGTGCCCGTACTCGGTGACCAGGATGTTCGCAGGCTTGATGTCGCGGTGCAGGATCCCGGCCCGGTGCGCGGTCTCGACCGCGCCGGCGATCTGGACGGCGATCCGCAGGACCTCGGCCACGCTGAGCCGCTCGGTCCGGTAGCGCGCGCCGAGGTTGGGCCGCGAGCAGTACTCCATCGCGAGGTAGGGCCGGCCGTCGGACGCGACGCTCGCCTCGTACATCGTCACGATCGACGGGTGGGTCGACAGCGTCGCCATGAGGTCGGCCTCGACGTCGAACGCCGCGCGCTGGGACTCGCTCGACCACTCGTGCAGCAGGACCTTGATCGCGACGCGCCGCCGCGGACGCTGCTGCTGGTACAGGAAGACGTCGGAGAAGCCGCCGGAGCCGACGACCGAGACGTACTCGTACCCGTCGATCAGGGGCGGCGGCGACGGGGCGCGCTTGGAGCTCATAGCAGTCCTTCGAAGACGAACGTCACGCCGTCGCCGACGTCGACGACGTCGTGGGACGCGACCATCATGGGCTCACCGGGGTGCAGGCGGCGTGGCGGCTGGCCGGGGCGCAGGACCGTGGTGCCGTTGGTCGTGTTGAGGTCGCACACCAGGACGTGCCAGCCCTCGAGCTGGATCTCGACGTGCGAGCGCGAGATGTCCTGCTCAGGGCTGGGGACGGCCACGAGCCGGGGCAGGTCGTTGCTCTGCGCGCGCGTGGTCCGGGGCCTGCGGCCCAGGACCACGGGACGGTCGAGCTCGACGACCTGACCGTTGGACAACGTGAAGCGGCCGAGCGACGGGCGCGTGACCAGGTGCGCGTCACCGTCGAGCGGAGCTCCGCAGCGACCGCACGTGTCGCGCGACGCGGGGTTGGCGTGCTCTTCGCGGCACACGCGCGCGAGGATCTGCTGCGCCCCGGGAGCGGGCGGCGGCGAGAAGGTCGGCCCGACTGCGGCCGGTGGCGCAGGGGGCACCTCGGCAGCGGGGGTCGAGGCGGGGAACGGAGGCGTCCCCGCACCGCCGACCTGCGCACGGAGGTCCGCGATGACCGACGAGAAGACCGTGTGGCCGTCATGGTCGTCGGCGTCCGCCGCGAGGCTCGGGGCCGGCACGGCGAGGCTCTGTTCGTGCGCGACGTCGACGTCGAAGGCACGGGCTGCCGCCGCCGGGGTCGCCCCCGTCCACTCACGCGGGACACCCGCGATCATGGCGGCATCCGGCTCGTCGTCCGAGGACGGGCCGGAGTCCGTCGACGCCTCTGGTGCCGGGGCGACGAACGGGGCGGGGGCCGCAGGGCTGCCCTCGCTCTCCTCGTGCCCGTCCTCGTCCACCCGGATCGCGGCTTCCTCGACCGTCCGCAGGACGGTCGACTCCCAGAGATGGCCGTAGCCCGTCTCGGCCTCGCTCTCCGTCTCGGACGGCGGCGCGGGCACGGGGTCGACGCCCACTCCGGCGCCGTCCGTCGGGGCAGGTCCCTCGAGGTCCGGGACGATCGTGGCCTCGGGGGCGACCGTGGCCTCCGGTGCGATCGTCTCCTCGGACGCCTCGTCCTGGCCATGATCGAGCGCGTCCGCCGGGCCGTCGGGCAGGGCGGTCGGGCCCGTGACCACCGCGCTGGTCTGCGCCGGCTCGGCGGCAGGTGCAGCGGCCGGGGGTCCCCAGGCGAGCGCGTCGAGCGACGGGAGCGCGGGGACGCGCACCGGAGCGTCGGCGACCTCGGGGAGCTGCGCCGTCGAGGGCTCGGCGACCGGAGCTGCCGGAACCTCCACGAGGTCCTGCACGATCCTGGACGCCAGCACGACGCCCTCCCGCAAGGGCAGCCCGACGAGGGCGACCTGTCCCGCCACGGCCTCGAGGTCCGCCAGCGGGTCGACGCCGAGCTGCACCGAGACCGCCTCGACGCCCTCCACGGTGCGTTCGGACCACGTCGAGACGTCGTCCCCGTCCACGTGGACCCTCTCGGTGGGGGTGCGCAGGGTGACCGAGACCTCGCCGCGCACCGCGACCTGGACCCGCTGCCCGGAGACCACCGCGACCGCGAACGACGGCATGGTGCGCAGCGTCGCGCCCAGGACGACCGTCAACAGCTGGATGACCTCGATGACCTCGGTCTCCGCGTCGCCCGAGGCGTCGAGGCGTTCCCACAGGGCGCGGACGAGCTCGCTCGTCGCACCGTCGGGCAGGACGACGATCGCGCCTCCGCGCACGAACCCGAACGCGCTCCCCGTGTCGTAGCGCAGTCTCACGACCTGTCCCCCATCTGCAAGTGGATCTCGCGCGGCAAGGTGTCCTCGTCCGTGTAGCCCAGGGCGTCCCGGGGGGTCGTGGACCCGTCGTCGGAGTCCTGCCACGCCCCGGTCGCGTCGACGACGACCACGGTGATGTTATCCCGGCCTCCGGCCACGATGGCCTCGTTGACCAGCAGGTCGGCTGCGCACTGAGGGTCCGGCTGGGCCAGGAGGATCTCGGCGATCCGCTCGTCCGACAGCTCACCCGTCAGGCCGTCGGAGCAGACCAGCATGCGGTCCCTCGCCTCGATGGGGATCCAGCAGAAGTCCGGTTCGGGCGGGAGCGCAGCCCCGACGGCTCGCGTCACGACGTGACGCCGTGGGTGCGTGAGCGCTTGGATCGCGGTGAGCATGCCCGCGTCCACCATCTCCTGGACCTCCGAGTGGTCGACGCTGAGCTGCTCGAGGACGCCGTGGGACATCCGGTACGTCCGCGAGTCGCCGATGTTCACCACGAGCCAGTACGGGATGCCGTCCTGCTCGGCCACGACGACCCCCGTCACGGTCGTCCCGGCCCCCCGGCCAGGCTCTGTGCTGATCGCCCGCACGTCGTCCTGGGCGACGCCCAACCGTGCACGGACGTCCTCGGGTCCGACGGTGCCGAGTGCGCCGAGAGGGCGCAGGGCGTCGATCGCCGCGGCGCTCGCGACCTCGCCCGCGTCATGGCCTCCCATGCCGTCGGCCACGAAGAAGACCGACCGGTCCGCGAGGAAGCGGTCCTCGTTGAGGAGCCGGCGGGCACCGCGGTGGGAGCTCGCACCCCAGGCGAGGTGCACCCCGGTCGTGCTCGCGCTCACGCGGCACCACCCGGGTGCACCGTGAGACGGCGGTCACCGACCTGGACCACGGCGCCCACGGTCACGGCGGCGCGGACACCCGCCTCGAGCACCTGGGGGGCGCTGCCGGGTCGGGTCAGGACGGTCCCGTTGGTCGACCCGCGGTCGACGAGCCAGATTCCGCCGGCGTCGACCCCCATCTCGGCGTGGGTCTTGGAGACCGAGCGGGTCGGGTCCTCGACGGCGACCAGGACCACGGGGCCCTCACCGGTCGCCTGCGGGTTGCGTCCGATCAGCGCGGAGCCCGTCACGGTGACACGACGGCCCGTCTCGAGCTCGAGCACGAACCCGGCCGGGGCGTCCCGGCGGACCTCGGCCACGCTGAACCGGGTGCTGTCCCAGTCGGGGTCCTCGTCGGCGGCCGTGGTGGTCACCACGGGGACCACAGGCCCAGCGGGGGCGACCTGCACAGCGGGGACCGGCGGACCGGCAGGCGCCTGCTGGGGCGCGGCGGAAGGCGCGCCGTAGGGCGTGGGAGGCTGCGGCGTCGGGCCTGGAAGCACCCCGCCCGACGACGGAGCCTCCGCGGGAGCGGAAGGCGCGACCTGGGCAGGGGCTCCCCCGGGCACCGAGGCGCCCGGTGCTCCCGGGACTCCCGTGATCAGGCCGTCCTGGGCGCCCGCCTGGGGCGCCGGAGCCGCGCTGAACGCCCACGGGTCGGGCACGACCGGAGCCTGCTGCGGGGCACCGGGATACCCGGGCGCGACCGGCGCCGCGTAGCCCGCAGGCGGGGTCGGCGAGTACTGGACCGGCGTGGCGGTCGGAGCCGCGTACCCGGCGGGCGGGGCCGACACGTGCTGGGCCGACGGACCGCCCGGAGCCGGGGGCATCGCCGCGAACGTCCCCGCGGGCGCGAGCGCTCCCGCCGCCGCGGACGGCCCCACCGCCCGGACGTCGAGGACCACGGTCTTGGCCGCCTTGTCCTGCCAGCCCTGCCCCAGGCCGGACTTGTCGAAGGCCGGCGAGAGCACCACGAGGAACTCCCCGACGCCGCACGCGATCGCCCCGAGCCCGACCACGATCCAGCGCAGCGCGGCACGGCCGAAGCCCACGGGCGAGCGGTCCTCGACCCGGACGGTGCGCAGCCCCAGGAGGAGGTTGCCGATCGTCCGACCCGTCCGCCCTTCCCAGAACCAGACGGCGAGCCAGTAGACGAGCGCCAGGGCACCGGTCACGGCCCACACGAGCGTCACCTGCCCGAGCAGCTCCTCCGCCTGGGCCTGCGTCGCCACGGTCATGCCTCCCGTGAGCGGGACACCGACCGCGGTCAGCCCGCCGAGCGCAACCCCTCCGGCCACCACACCGATCACGGTGCAGTCGACGAGGAACGCGACGAGGCGACGGCCGACGCCGGCGACGTCCGCGGACGGCGCGCCCAGGACCGCGGGCGCGGCGGGCTGTCCGGGACCCGCGGGGAAGCCGTGCGCGCGCTGGGTCATGGCCGCGACCTCGCGCTCGGTCGTGACCCCGAGGGCGGGCTCCGACACGGGGTCCGGCCCGGGCGCCTGCGCGGGACCCGCCCCGTACGGGCTGCCGGTGCGCGGGAACCTCGTCCCGCAGACCGCGCAGAACGCGGACCCTGCGGCCTGCGTCGTGCCGCAGGCGCTGCAGGTCGTCGTCTCGGACATCACTTGTCTCCTGGCTTCGTGACGGGACCCGGCGCCGGCGTACGCGCCCACCGGACGGGCTGTCGAGAGGGACGGAACCTGGCCGGGAGCCAGGACCTCCGCGCGCCCCGCAGGGATCGTAGCGACACCGCGGCGCGAAGTCGCTGCCCGCGCGGCAGGGTGGACCGCATCCCGGTCAGCACCGCGTCGACCTCGGTCCAGAACGACTCGATCTCCTGCGGGCTCGGGTCGCCGGTCCCGAACACCTGGGCGTCGGCCGTCCGAGCGAGCGTGACCGTCGGTGCCGCGGCTGCGGGGAACGACTCGGACAGTGCGCCCGCGCCCTCCCGGCGCGTCGCACCACCCGCGACGGGCGCACCCAGGTCCGTCGCGGCGTCGAGCACCTCACGCCAGCCACCGCTGATCCGGTCGACGGGCCGCTCGGCCTCGCGCCGCCGCTTCCGCCGCCGCGACTTGAAGGCCACGATCAGGAGCAGGGGGAGCGCGAGCAGGATCAGCGGCACCGTGACCGCGACCGCGACGAGCGCGGCCTGACCCCAGTCGAAGCCGGACGACTCGGCATCGTCCTTCTTCTCTTCGTCGTCGACCGTGCCGGCCTCGGCGTCCGCGGGCTCCTCGGGCGGCTCCGGGTCCTCGAGGACCGGGGGCTTGGGCACCTGGTCGCTCTTGGGCTCGGGCTCGATCTTGTTGTCCTCCTCCGGGATGGCGTCGACCGGCACCCACCCGTAGCCCTCGAACGGCACCTCGACCCAGGCGTGGACGTCGGCGCCCGTGGCGACGAACGGCGTGCCCTCCTCCCAGGTCTCGGGCGGGTAGAAGCCCATGACGACGCGCGCCGGGATCCCCGCGGACTGCGCCATGAGGGCGAGCGCGACCGCGAACTGCTCGTCGTCACCGACCATCTCGTCGTCGGCGAGCAGCGTGTCGATGCGCTCGGCCGAGTGCCCGGGGCGCGAGGGGAGCTGTGTCTCGAGACCGCTCGAGAAGATGCCGCTCGCGACGAGACCGGTCTTGAGGTTCTCGAGCTGGACGACGGGGTCCGTCTCCTCGGCCATGAACTGCGCGGCCTTGCCTGCGACCGAGTCGGGGACGTTGATCGAGCGCGGGAGCTTCTCGTCGAGGACCCGCGAGGACTGCAGGTCCTCGGCCGACGGGGCGGGCGCCACGAGCGCGTCGAGGCGGAACGAGTCGCCCGGGCGCAGCCCCGCCGTCGTGACCCCGGTCGCCGTGGTCGAGTTGTAGTAGGTGGTCGAGCCCAGGGCCTCGGCCCGCTCGCCCTGGTAGACGATCCCGGCAAGCGACCCGACGTCGGGCACCCACACGCCCCGGTAGGCGCCGATCGTGACCGTGACCTCGGTCGGCGTGCCCTTGGCGACCGTGGCGATCTGGTCGCCGGCACGGGTGAAGACCCCCGACCCGGACCCGGCCCCACCGCTCGAGACGTCGTAGACGACGCCGTTGTACGCGTCGAGCGTCGCGAGGCGGACGCGGGCACCCGCAGGCAGGCCCTCGACCGTGAACAGCTCGTCCTCGGTCATCTCCTTGGCGTACTTGCGGAACGACGCGAGCGGGCTGACGTACTCGTGCAGCTCGAGCGGCGGGACGACGTTCTCCCGCAGGACCGTGCGCTCGGTGTCAGGGGTGAGCACGGGGACGAGCAGGACCGCCGCGACCCCGCCGAGCGCGAGCATCGCGGCGCCGCCCCGGGCGCGGTGCCAGCGCAGGCGCCGGGTCGCCGCGAGGCTCGCCTCGGTCGTGACCTGGTGCTCCCCGAGCCGCGCCTCGGTCGCTCGCCACGCGCCCCACAGCAGACCCACGACGACCAGGACGAGGCCCTGGACCACGGGCAGCGCGGGCTCGACCGTGCCCACGAGGATCACCGCGACGAACGTCAGCGCGACGGGGACGAGCGCCCACTGGGCGTCGCGGACCCGCCACGCGAGCGTGCCCGCGACGATGGACGCGATGAAGAGCAGGAGGAACGGGACTCCACCCAGCTCCGGGAACGACTGGAGCGGCGGGACCGAGGTGACGATCTCCTTCCAGCCCGTCACCGCACCGAGCAGCAGGCCACGGAACGTGTCGAGGGTCGGCAGGACCCCGGCGACCGTGGTGCCGGGCAGCGCGAAGGGACCGCCGAGAAGCACGTAGACGAGGACCGCGGCCGCGGTGACGCTGAGCGTGCCCCAGCGGCGCCAGGCGCCGAGCCATGCGACGCCGAGGCCCAGGACCATGCCGCCGACGGCGGGGAGCAGGTACGCGGTCGAGCCCCACGCCGGACCGAACCCCACGATCGCCGCGCCGAGCATCACGACGAGCGCGATCGCGTCGAGGGCGCCCGAGCCCGTGAGGGCCCGCGGAGCCCGCGTGCCACGCGGGGCTCGGGACGTCGTCCCGTTCGAGCGGGTACCCGTCGCTGTCGAGCCTGTGGTGTGACCCGCGGGCCGGCCCTGCCAGGCGGGAGCACCGGCAACCCGCCCCCGGGTGTCGTTCTGGGACATCAGTCGTTCAGCCTCCGCAGCGCGAGGGGAAGGTCGCCCAGCTCCCCGATGGTGAGCACGACGAGCTCGGCGATCCGGTGGCGGCTGACCTTGGCGCCCGGGACGCACTGGATCGCCATGACCCGGACGTCCTGCGGCAGGCGGGCCGAGGCCGCGCGCAGCTCCGTGGGTGTGACCGAGCTGCCGACCACGAGCGCGACGACCGAGGCGTCCGTGACGCTCGCGGTCGCGACGCGCGCGACGTCGACGAGGCTCGTGCGCAGCTCGCGGGTCTCGACGCGCGCGAGGTCGTCGAGGAGCCGCACACGGTTGTCCCCGCGCAGGCTGCCGTCGTTGACGAGGACCGTGAGGCCACGGTCCTCCTTGATGGCCTGGAGCCCGAGCGAGCCGCACGAGCTGACCGCGAGCTCGAACTCGTCGGGGTGGCCGTAGTCCTCGGTGCGCGTGGACAGGATCACCGCGAGGTGTGAGCGCCGCGTCTCCTCGAACTGGCGGACCATGAGCTGGCCCGTGCGGGCCGTCGTCTTCCAGTGGATGTGACGACGGTCGTCGCCCGGGACGTAGTCGCGCAGCGCGTGGAACGACACGTCCGAGTTGGAGATGTCCTGGGTCACCCGGCCCTCGAGGTCGCGCAGGAAGCCCGTCGAGGAGCCCGACAGGTTCTTGGTGCGCGGGTGGACGAACAGCTCCTCGGGGTCGGTCCAGACGACCTCGCGGCGCAGCAGCCCCAGCGGGTCGGCGCGGACCGAGCGCACGGGGCCCACGGGGATGACCGAGCGGCGGTGCGTCGGGATCGTGAAGATCTCCTCGTGGCTCGCCCCGGTGCGCAGACGCGGGACCGGGAACGAGGCCACGCCCGCACCCACGGGCAGCTCCATCACGGCGGGCAGGAGGGGGCGCGACGACTGGTTGCTCACCTCGAGCCGGCCGACCGCGCGGTCACCGACCGTGACGCGCTGCTGCCCGAGGTCCAGGTCGACCGTGTACTTGAACGTCCCGCGCACGAACGCGACGGCTGCGAGGAGCGCGACCGTCAGGACGACCGCGACCACGATCAGCTCGACCCACGAGAACAGCAGGCCGGCCCACCACGCCGCGACCGTCCCGACCAGGACCGCCCACCCGAACGGGCTCACGACCGAGACCACGGGGGCGAGCGCCTCCGCGACGGGTGTCGTCACAGGGGTGAGGAGCCCGCGCAGGCGCGCCACCGGGCCCTCTCCCCTGCCCGACGGCGTCGCGCGCGCCGGGCGCGCGGGCGCAGCCCTCCCCGTGGTCGGGCGCGCCGGGCGGCTCCACGGGGTCCGGGCGCGCCGGGGAGCTTCGTCCGGTGCGGCGGGGGCACCGGGCACGCCCGTGGCGCCCTGGGCGTTCGGCAGGCCCTGGGGCGTCCGACCAGGAGCGGGGTCGGGAGTGCCGCCTGCGGCGACGGGGGTCTCGGTCGTGGTCATCAGGTCAGGCCGACCGGCGTTCCTGAGGTGCCGCGACGTCGGCCAGGAGACGCGCGAGCACGCCCTCGTTGGTCGCCCCGGCGAACTCGGCCTCGGGGTCGAGCACGAGCCGGTGCGCCCAGGCAGGCTGTGCGAGCTCCTTGATGTCGTCCGGCAGGACGTAGTTGCGGCCGTGCGCCGCAGCCCACACCTTGGCGCAACGGACGAGCGCGAGCGCCCCGCGCACCGAGACCCCGACGCGGCACTCGGCCGCGTTGCGGGTCTCCTCGGCCAGCCGCGAGATGTACTCGAGCACGGCGCCGTCGACGTGGACACCCGCGGCGAGGTCGGCCATCTCGGCGACCGCCTGCGTGGTGATGAGCGCCTGCAGGGCCGCGCTGCGGTCACGCACCGAGGCCCCCTGCAGGATCTCGACCGTGGCCGCATGGTCCGGGTACCCGAGCGACGTCTTCATGAGGAAGCGGTCGAGCTGCGCCTCGGGCAGGCGGTAGGTACCCGCCTGCTCGATCGGGTTCTGCGTCGCGATGACCATGAACGGCCGGCCCACCGAGTGGGTCACGCCGTCGACCGTGATCTGCCCCTCCTCCATGACCTCCAGGAGCGCGGACTGCGTCTTGGGCGAGGCGCGGTTGATCTCGTCCGCGAGGACGATCGACGCGAAGATCGGGCCCTGGTGGAACTCGAACTTCGCGGTCTTCTGGTCGTAGATCGTCACGCCCGTGACGTCGGAGGGCAGCAGGTCCGGCGTGAACTGGATGCGGTTCTGCGTGCCCTGGACGCTCGCGGCCAGCGCGCGCGCCAGCGAGGTCTTGCCCGTTCCGGGCGCGTCCTCGAGGAGGATGTGCCCCTCGGACAGCATGCACGTGAGGACCAGGCGCACGACGTGCGGCTTGCCCAGCACTGCCTGTCCCACGTTGGTGACCAGACGGTCGAAGGTCTGAGCGAACCAGGCGGCCTGCTCGGGGGTCATGGTGGTCATCGGGAGGTTCCTCGTGGTCTCTGTCGTGCGGTCGGTAGGGCGCGGGTCCTGCGGGGGGTCACCAGATCGCTGCTCTGGAGTCGCCCCAGACGTTCGTCTTGACCCAGATCGTCGTCCCGGCGTTCCCGTGGAAGCACCACATGGTGCCGTCCCAGTTGCCGTTCGCGTCGGTCCGCTGCGACGCGCCGTTGAGCGCAGTGCTGGAGAACCCGCCGCTCGAGGGGCTGAACGCGTGGTTGCCCCCATAGCTCGACCAGCACTGCGTGCTGAACGGCGTGTTGGGCTCCGCGTTGCGGATGCGGAGCACGAGGTAGGCGCACGCAGGGTCGTTGCAGTCGTTGTTGCTCACCCGGCTGCCCCGTTCGGTCCAGATGTCACGGGCCGGCTTGGCGTCCGAGGTCGCAGCCGCGCACCTCGAGGCGGTCTGCCCCTCGGTGTCCTTGACGGTGACACAGATCTCTTTGCGGTCGGAGTAGCCTGCCGCGACGTTGACGCTCCCGCTCGCAGCTCCGCTCGAGACGGCACCCGTGACCGTGGTCGTGTAGGTGCGCCCGTTGCCCGAGGTGCTCCAGCTGAAGCCGACGGTCTGGTTCCCTCCCGAGGCGCTCACGCTGGGCGCCGGGATCGGGCCGTACGGGTTCGCCGTGGCCCTGTTCGAGGCAGGGCCGTCACCGCGACCGCCGTCGGCCTTGACCACCGCACGGACGTAGAAGTCGTAGCCCGTCCCGTTGTTCAGGCCGCTGACGACCTTGTTCGCCCCGAGAGCGGCCCAGCCCGAGGTGCCGTTCTGGCTCCACTCGTAGCTGATCTCGCCGTCACGCGCCCCGGCGGCGGTCACGTTGGCGAACGCGAGCTGGACGGTCCCGTTGGCGCCGGTCGCCGTGGCCGTCAGACCCGCTACCGCGCCAGGCGCCGCGAACGCACGCTGCGGGTTGGACTCCGGGCTGAAGGCCGCCTCGCCGAACTTGTCCGTGGCCTTGTTGTGCGCCTTGACCCTGAACGTGTAGTCGGTGCTGTCCGCCGGCACACCCATGGTGGCGGTGGTCGCGGCGACCTTGGTCGACGACACCACTGCACCTCCACGCAGCGCCTCGACCGTGTAACCGGTGATCGGTCCGCCGTTGTCGGCCGGTGCCGCCCACACGATCTTCATCTGGGACGAGGACCCGAGCGACGTGCGCGTCGCACCCGGCTTCGCCGGAGCCGCGGGCTTGCCCGCCGGGATCTCGGGCGCCGAGGCTCCGGACCACTCGGACGGGTCCGGTGCAGCGTTCACCGCCTGGATCTCGAAGGTGTAGGAGCCGCCGTTCTGCAGCCCGGTCCACTCGTACGAGGTACCGGTCACGCACGTGCGGTCGGTCCCTCCGCCAGGTCCCGAGATGCGGATGTTGACGCAGCTGATCGGGGACCGGTCGGTGTACGTCTCGTTGACCCAGGTGAGCTTGATCGAGGTGTCGCCGAACGCGAGCGTCGGTGGCGCCGGGCGGTTGGGCTTCTCGTCGGGACGCGCGTCCTCGGAGGGCGCGGACGGGTCGGAGTCACCGACCTCGTTGGTCGCGACGACGGTGAAGTTGTAGACGACGTTGTTGGTCAGGCCGTCCAGGGTGCAGGTCGTGGTCGCGCACGCCTTGGTGTACCCGTTGGTCGACCTGACGGTGTAGCCCGTGATCTCGGCACCGTTGTTGACGGGCGGGTCCCACGTCAGGACCACGGTCTTGGAGCGGACCTCCTCGACCGTGGGCTTGGCAGGAGTCTCCGGGCGCCCCTGGACGGTGACCTGGATGCGCCCCTCGACCTGGCGGTCGGGGTCGTTCGTGGCGTCCTGGACGCGGTAGCGCACGACCATGACCCCGACGAACGTCTTGTCCGGGGTGACCACGACCTGGTCGCCGGAGACCGTCGCCGATCCGTTGCCGGTCTCGACCAGGGCGTCGACGAGCTTGAGCGGGGTCTCGGGGAAGGGGTTGGAGTCGTTGGCGAGGACCCTGACCGGGACGTCCTTGCCCTGGTGGGCCTTGTCGACCGTGTCCTCGTTCGCCTTGGCCAACGGCCGGGTCGATGCCACGACCTTGACCGCGAGGGTTCCCTCGACGGGCGGGTGCTCGCCGTCGGTCACGGTGATCGGGACGTTCAGCACGGTGCCCTTGGTGATCTCGGGGGCGGCCCTGACGGTTGCCGTCGTCCCGCTGATCGCGACCGAGATCCCGGTGGGGGTCGCGCCCGCGGTGAACGTCACGGGGTCCCCGTCCGGGTCCTCGACGAACCGGGCCAGGTCGACGCTGCCCTCGTCCCCGGCGGCGACGTCGACGTTCGACGCCGACAGGACCGGGGGAAGGTTCTTGGGCGCAAGGACCAGGATCGGCAGCGCGAGCAGTGCCTTGTGCCCCTCGGGGTCGTCCGGTCCCGTGCCGTCCGTGACCTCGAACGACAGCGTGGACGGCCCCGCGTAGTCCACCCGGGGGGTGTAGACCACGTTCGTGGCATCGGTGACGGCGACCGTTCCCTCGAGCGCCGAGACCTTCGACTCCTCGGTCAGGCGAGGGGTGCGTCCTTCCAGGACCAGGACGTAGTCGGTGATGTCCACGGGCAGGGACTCGCCCGCGTGGACCTCGAGCGGCGCGATCCCCGGCCGCAGCTGAGGGATCTGCTCGGTCAGGCCTGGGACCTTGACGAACGCCCGGGACGTCAACCCGTCGACGTCGGTGACCGTGTAGGTCAGGACCTGCCGCTCCTCGGTCAGCGGCACGGTCAGGACGCCGTCCGCGGACACCGTGACGCCGAGCGTCTGGGTCGTGACCGTGAGCTCGGACGCGGCCCCGTCGGGGTCGTCGTCGTTGTCCAGGACCGCGACCTTGACGCTGGTCTTGCCGAGGATCGAGTCCATCGGGACCGTGTCGTCCCGTGCGATCGGCGCGAGCAACGGGGCGTCCTGGTCGACGTTCACCGTGATCGAGGCCGCGGCCCGCGCGCCGAACGCGTCCTCGATCCCGTAGTAGAACGACGTAGCGCCCGCCTCGGCGGGGCTGGTCAGGACCACCCGGTCCTGCACGACCTGCGCGTCGAGCTCCTTCGGTGCCTCCAGGCCCGCAGGACGCAGCGCGATCTGGTCGCCGTCG
The DNA here is from genome assembly GCF_042726775.1 of Oerskovia sp. NPDC060287. NCBI lineage: Bacteria > Bacillati > Actinomycetota > Actinomycetes > Micrococcales > Cellulomonadaceae > Oerskovia > Oerskovia sp. NPDC060287. Next base: position 3,163 of record NZ_JBHXBO010000046.1, on the reverse strand, counting down.
GGATCGGTGTCGTTGGCCAGCGCGGCCACCGAGACCGTGCGGTCCGGACGGACGGTCACCACGTCGTCGATCGCGACCGGCGGCTGGTTCGCGGCCGGCGGACGGGAGATCCCGACCTGCACGGTGCCCACCGCGATCTCGCCGCGCGCGTCCTGGACCGAGTACGTGAACGTGTCCGACCCGGTAGCGTCCTTCGACGCCTCGTAGACCAGGAACCCGTCCTCGACCTTCGCGGTGCCCTTGCTCGGCGCGGACGCGATGCCCGTCAGCTGGACGGAGTCGCCGTCGGGGTCGATCCCGTCCAGCGGCACCGCGACCCGGACGCTCGCGCCGGACAGCACGCGCATCTGCACAGGTAGCGGCTGCGGCGGGGAGTTCTCCTCGCCGTCACGGATGTGGATCGTGACCTGGGCCGAGTCCTCCTGGCCGTTCTTGTCCCGCACGCGGTAGATCGCATACGCGGTGCCCGCCTCGGGGCCGGCCTTGAACCGCAGCTGCCCCTCTGACGCGAAGATCTCGCCCTGCTCGGGGGCCACCCCCTGCTCGAGCTCGTCCTGCAGGAACAGCTCCAGACCGTCGGGGTGCGTGTCGTTCTTGAGCACGGGGATCGTGACCACGTCACCGACCCGCACGGTCGCCTCGTCGGCGGCCGCGTTCGGCGGCTGCAGCTTGACCGGTGCCGGGACCGGGATGACCCGCACCTGACCGGTCGTGGTCTGCGTGCCGTTGGAGACCGTGTACTCGATCGTGACCGGCGCGTCCAGCCGGCGCACCTCGGTGATCCGCAGCATCTGGTGGGCCAGCACCGCGACAGAGATCCCCGCCTCGTCGGGGACGCTCACCGACTGCACCACGAGCACCCCACCCGCAGGGTCGGTGTCGTTCGCGAGCACGTCGACCAGCGTCTTGCCCCCCGAGGGGAGCAGCGCGGTGTCGGAGACCACGATGGGCGGCCCCTCGGCCGCCGAGGCCGGCAGGACGTCGACGCGCACGAGCCCCGTCGTCGCGTTGGGACCGTCCGAGACCTGGTACGTCAGGTCGTACGACCGCGGCTCGTTCGAGAAGAACTGGAACGTCCCCGCGTCGAAGTTGGGCGTGATCTGCGCGGGCGCGGACTGCGTCACGTCGACCAGGCGCAGCTCGTCCCCGTTCGCGTCGTAGTCGTTCAGCAACGGCTCGACCGTCACGGGCTGGCCCGCGGGCACGACCACATGGTCCGCGACGGCGACCGGCGCGAGCTGCCCGGCCCCCGACACGTCGACGTTCAGGACCCCCTCGAAGACCTCGCCCTGGCCGTCGGCCACCATGATCTTGACGATCTTCCGGCCGGTCGACCCACCGCCGTCACGGAACTCGACCGAGCCGTCCGGGCGTGAGCGCACCTCGTCGCCGGCCGACGTCACCGACGCAGCCGCGAGGTACAGGTCGTCACCGTCGGGGTCACGGAAGAACGGCAGGACCTTGATCTCGGCGGTCTTGCCGGACTCGACGACCAGCACCGGCTCGCCCGTCTGCTCGGGCGCGGCGTTCTCGCCCCAGGGCGAGACCCTCAGCTCGACCCCGGCCTCGGCGACCCCGCCACGACCGTCGGACACCGAGTAGCGGAACGAGGACGTCCCCGCCTCGACGTCCTCCGGGACGACGGCCTGGAGCGCGGCGCCTCCCAGCACCGTCTGCACCTGCGCGTCGCGCGGCCCCTCGCCCACGAGCGAAGCCGTCATGACGTCCCCGTCGGGGTCGACGTCGTTGCCCAGCACCGGCAGCAGGGTCGTGCGCCCGGGCCGTACGCCGAACGTGTCGTCGACCGGCAAGGGCGGCTGGTTGGGCTGAGAACGGTCGAGCACGAACTGGTCGACCTGCTCCGGGGTGCTCAGGTCCGCCTCGGACTCCTCGCCCTCGGCCTGCTCCGGGAGGACGAGCTCCCAGTCGTCGACCTTCTCGTACTCGTCGGCCGCCATCCAGAGCGTGCCCGCCGACAGGTCGTTGAGCACGATCGCCTTGCGGTTGACCCGGTACTCCAGGCGGTTCTGGGGATCCACCCCGTCGAGCCGCTTGTCGATGTCCAGGTCGGTCCCCGCACAGTCACGGATGACCTGACCCGACTGCGACCACGCGCCGTACGTGCATCCACCCAGCTGCACGGGCGCCGCCGGCAGGCCCGACGCCGCGCGCGTCACCGCGTCGCCACCGTCGAGGGGCGCCAGGACCAGGCCGGTGCTCGTCGCGACCGCGACGTCCGGCGTCTTGGCCCCCGGCTGCTGCAGGCGTCCGTCCGACGCCCCTTCGAGCGCCAGCGTCTTGCCCCCCGGAAGAACCAGCTGAGACTGCGTGCGGTTGAGCACGACCGGCTCCGACCCCACGGTCGTGAGCTCGACCTCGTCGCCCTTGCCGACCGGCACCGTGGACGTGGTGACCTCCTCGACCGTCCCGGTCGCCGTCGTCGTGACCTTGGTCAGCTCACCCGTGGCCGGGACGACGACGAACACCGTGCCGTCCTGGGCGACCTGGACGACGCCCTCACCGCCGACCTCGGCGGTCGGCTCGAGGTTCTCCGCGTCGAACGACGCGACCCCCGCGAACGGGACCACCCACAGCAGGCCCTCCTCGCCGTCGAGGACGGCCACCGTGGAACCTCCCAGGGCGACCTCAGCGCCCGTCGGCGGACGGACCGTCCCGTCGAGCTTGAGCCGCGCCACGTCGACGGGGCTCACGGAACCTGCGCCGTCGTCGACGAGCAGCACCTTGCCCGCGTTCTGCAGGACGTCGAACGAGGCCGACGAGGCCAGCAGCGACCCGTCCAGTGCCTGGGACTCGAAGTTGAACCGCCCCAGCGCGCCACCCGACGTGCGGGTCACCCACACGCCGGAGTCGTTGAGCTCCACGTCTGCCGTGGCTTGACCGTCGTACGTGATCGCGAAGGCGACCAGCGCGGTCGAGAAGATGGACACCGTGCTCACGGACGCCACAGAGCGACGCCTGTCGTACAGACGGGATAGGAAGGTCACAGATCCTCCGAGGATGCTGAGTGCTGCAACCAGGTGTCCCCAGAGCCCCTCCTGCCAGGTGCCCCTACCCGTCGCGGGTAGAAGGATAACCACAAGAGGTCACGACGATGACATCCACTGGATGGGGAGAACTCCCCCTGGCGCTACTGCCAGTAACG
>NZ_JBHXBO010000045.1:0-23263 GCF_042726775.1 Oerskovia sp. NPDC060287 | reverse complement strand
GATCGCGACCCCCGTCGAGACGCTGGCGCGTGACCTCAAGACTGCGGTTCCCGCGCCCGACGACGCCGCCTCCCCCCTGCCGAGCGACGTCGCCCGGATCGCGGCGGAAGTGGAGGAACGAGGTGCACGTGTGGTGTACATCGGGCTTCCACGTCACCTTTCCGGGGCAGAAGGTGCCGCCACAAAGGGGGCACGTGCGTACGCTGGACTGGTGGCCCGTGCCATCGCACCCGTCCCGGTGCACCTCGTCGACGAACGGATGACGACCGTCAGCGCCCACCAGGCGTTGAGGGCCTCTGGCCGTGCCGGGCGCAAGCAGCGCTCTGTCGTGGACCAGGCGGCGGCGGTTATCATCCTCCAGACCGCTCTGGACCGTGAGCGGAGCGCGGGGGCGCGCGCTGGAGAGTACGTAGAACGTTGATCGTCGTGACGTGGCAAAGACCGCCGCGCACGCACTCGTCAGGAGGCAACCTCCCGTGACCGACCTATTCGAACGCCCGCCGGTGCAGCACGAGCAACCGACCCGGGCGACCCGCTCGGGTGGCAGGGACCGCAGGGCCGCGAAGAAGCGCGCCCAGCGTCGGCGTCGTCGCACCCTCATCGTGGTGGTGGCGTTGCTGCTCGTTGGCGGGGCCGGGTACTACCTGGTCTCGAACGCGTCGAACCTGCTGGGCTTCGAGAACCCGTTCGCCGCCTCGGACTACGAAGGCCAGGGGGTCGACCCGGTCGACGTCACGATCGAGCCGGGCTCGACGGGAGCGGCCATGGGGCAGACGCTCGTGGACGCCGGGGTCGTGAAGTCGGTCAAGGCGTTCACCGACGCCTACAAGGCCAACCCCGAGGCGAGCAAGATCCAGCCGGGCAACTTCACCATGCTCACCCAGATGAAGGGCTCCGCCGCGGTCGCGCTGCTGCTCTCCAAGGAGAGCAAGAACGAGACGAAGCTGACGATCCCCGAGGGGTTCACCAAGGCACAGGTCATCGACCGCGCCGTCTCCGTGACCGGGAAGCCGGTCGAGGAGTTCGAGGCAGCCATGGCCGACCCGGCCGCAGTAGGCCTCCCGGCCGAGGCCGGCGGGAACTTCGAAGGCTGGTTCTTCCCGGCGACCTACCTGCTCGAGCCCGACGACACGCCCGCGACCATCGTGGCCAACATGGTCGCGGGGACGGTGAGCAACCTCGACTCGCTGGGGGTCGCGCCTGCGGACCGGCAGACCGTCATCATCAAGGCGTCCCTGGTCGAGCGTGAGGCCAAGGCCGACGCGGACCGCCCCAAGATGGCACGGGCGATCGAGAACAGGCTCGAACGAGACATGACCCTCGACATCGATGCCGCTGTGGCGTTCGGCCTCGGCAAGCCAGGAACCGAGATCACGGTTGCCGACAAGGCGAACACCGACAACCTCTACAACCTCTACAAGCACAAGGGGCTGCCGCCGGGCCCCATCGCGTCCCCGGGGAAGGCCTCCGTCGAGGCCATCCTGAACCCGGAACCCGGGAATTGGATCTTCTGGGTCGCCGTCAACCTCGATACGGGCGAGACCAAGTTCTCGTCCACGATGGCCGAGCACCAGCGGTACGTCAACGAGCTGCGCGCGTGGCAGGCGGAGAACCCGTGACAGAGGCGACGCACCGCGCTGCCGTCCTGGGCCACCCTGTGGCCCACTCGCTCTCACCCGTCCTGCACTCGGCCGCGTACCGCGCGCTGGGCCTGGACGGGTGGGAGTACACCGCGATCGACGTGACCGAGGAGCAGCTGCCCGGCTTCGTGGGCGGTCTCGACGAGGCGTGGGCGGGCCTGAGCCTGACCATGCCGCTCAAGCAGGTCGTCTTCGAGCTGCTCGACCACGTCGAGCCGCTCGCCGAGGTCGTGGGGGCCGTCAACACGGTCCTGTTCCAGCCCACGGGCTCCGGACGGACCCTGGTCGGGGCCAACACGGACGTCCACGGCCTGGTCGCGGCCCTGCACGAGGGGCTGGGCAGCGGCCCGGGGGAGCGGCCCGTCACGTCGGCGGTCGTGCTGGGGGCCGGGGCCACGGCCGCGTCGACCCTGGCGGCGCTCGCCGAGCTCGGCTGCACGTCACCGACGGTCCTGGTGCGTTCGCTCGGGCGCACGGGCGGCCTCCAGCGCGCTGCGCACCGGATGGGCGTGACCCCGCGCTTCGAGATCATGGACCCGGCGAGCGCGCGCGTGCGCGACGTCGACGTGGTCGTGTCGACCCTGCCCTCGCGGGCGGCGGACCCGGTCGCGGAGGCGCTCACCGCGCACGCCGCGGCGGGGGGCGCCGCCCCGCGCGGCGTCCTGCTCGACGTGGTCTACGACCCCCGTCCGACGGCCCTCTCCTGGGCCTGGGCGGCCGGGGCACCGGACCGGGAGGGCCTGGTCGTGGGCGGGGAGCGCATGCTCCTGCACCAGGCTGCCGAGCAGGTACGCCTGATGACGGGTCAGGTCGCGCCGCTGGCCGCGATGGCAGCAGCCCTCGAGGAGGCGCTCGCGCCGAGCGTCGCCGGGGCCTGACTCACCCCGTCAGCAAGGCCGGGCCCACGGCTCCTGCTCCCCAGAGCGCCCCGAGCGCGGCGCCGGCCAGCATGAATGGGCCGAACGGGATCAGTGTCCGTCGTCCTGCGCGCCGCGTGGCGAGCAGGACGACGGCCGCCAGGCCGCCCAGGAGGAAGGCCGCGCTCGCGCCGACCACGAGCTCCGACCAGCCGAACCACCCGAGGTAGGCGCCGAGCAGCCCCGCGAGCTTGACGTCCCCGAACCCGAGCCCCGACGGGGCGAGGGCCAGGAGGAAGTACGCACCGTAGAGGACGAGCCCGCCGACCAGGGCGCGGACCGGTGCGCCGTCGTCGGGCCCGAGGAGGCTCGCCGCTCCCAGCAGGAGCGCCAGCACCGGGTACGACGGCAGGACCAGGGCGTTCGGCAGGCGGTGCGTGCGCACGTCGATCACCGCGAGCGCCGAGCCCACGGCCGCGAGGAAGCCCGTCGCGGGCAGCGACGCCGGCGGGTGCCCGACGTGCACGGCCCCCGCGAGCGTCAAGATCGTCAGGGGGACGCCCACGGCCCAGATCGCGGCGCGGTGGGCGCCGACCTCCTCGACGGCTCGTCGCCACAACGCAACCCGAGGCCTCGGTGCCTCGTGGTCGCCGTGCATCACCGTGCTCGCTCTGTCCTGTCCCGGCGCGACGGCCGGACTCCCGCCCCCTGCGTTCGTCACCCGGCGAACCTAGCGCAGCGCCGAGGAGCCCCGCGGGCGTCGTCCACAGGGCCCGGCCGACCGATGGCCGGACGACCGCCCACCGGTCCGCACTGCGGGCGGGTTCGGGGCGGGCGCGCGCGGCGTGGGAGGATTCTGCTCATGCTTCGTTGGTTGACATCGGGTGAGTCGCACGGTCCGGCGCTGGTCGGCATCCTGGAAGGGCTGCCCGCAGGGGTCGAGCTCGTGACGAAGGACGTGCAGGACGCGCTCGCGCGCCGCCGTCTGGGCTACGGGCGCGGCGCGCGCATGAAGTTCGAGCAGGACGAGGTCCGCATCCTCGCCGGGCTGCGCCTGGGCCTCACGCAGGGTGGTCCGCTCGCGATCGAGATCGGCAACACCGAGTGGCCCAAGTGGGTCGACGTCATGAGCGCGGACCCCGTGCCCGCGGAGGCGCTGCAGGTCGACGCCGGGACGGGCGACGTCCGCGAGATCGCGCGCAACCGCCCGCTCACGCGCCCGCGCCCCGGGCACGCCGACCTGGTCGGCATGCGCAAGTACGCGTTCGACGACGCCCGACCGGTCCTGGAGCGGGCCTCGGCCCGCGAGACCGCGACCCGCGTCGCGCTCGGCGTGGCCGCGGCCAAGTTCCTCGAGCAGGCCGTGGGGATCCGCCTGGTCTCGCACGTCGTGGGCATCGGCACGGTCGACGTCCCCGAGGACGCGGCCCTCCCGCTGCCCGACGACGTCGAACGTCTCGACGCCGACCCGGTGCGCTGCTTCGACCCCGCGAGCTCGGCGGCGATGGTCGCGGAGATCGACGAGTGCCACAAGGACGGCGACACCCTGGGCGGTGTGGTCGAGGTCCTGGCCTACGGCGTCCCGTCGGGGCTCGGCACCTACGTGCAGTCGGACCGTCGGCTCGACGCACGCCTCGCGGCCGTGCTCATGGGCATCCAGGCCATCAAGGGCGTCGAGGTCGGCGACGGGTTCCGCACCGCGCGGCGCCGCGGGTCGCAGGCCCACGACGAGATCGTGCGCGGCGAGGACGGCCACCTGCACCGCCTGAGCAACCGTGCGGGCGGTGTCGAGGGGGGCATGTCCAACGGCGAGGTCCTGCGCGTGCGCGCGGCCATGAAGCCCATCTCGACCGTCCCTCGTGCCCTGGCGACGGTCGACGTCGCGACGGGCGAGCCCGCCAAGGCCCAGCACCAGCGCTCGGACGTGTGCGCGGTGCCGCCCGCGGCCGTCGTGGCCGAGGCCATGGTCGCGCTCGTCCTCGCGGAGGCCGTCCTGGAGAAGTTCGGCGGCGACTCGGTCGTCGAGGTCCGCCGCAACGTCGAGGGCTACCTGTCCTCCGTGCCCGAGCTGTTGCGCTGAGATGACGTCGAGCACCGGCCCCCGGGTCGTCCTGATCGGCCCTCCCGGCTGCGGCAAGTCGACCGTCGCGGGGGTGCTGGCCGAGCGCCTGGACCTCGCGGCGCGCGACACCGACACCGACGTGGAGGTCGTCGCGGGCAAGTCCGTCGCGGACGTCTTCCTCGAGGACGGCGAACCGCGCTTCCGTGCGCTCGAGCGCGAGGCCGTGACACAGGCCCTCGCGGTCCACGACGGCGTGCTCGCCCTCGGTGGCGGCGCGGTCCTCGACGAGTACACCCAGGCGGCGCTCGAGGCGTACGCGGCGGCCGGAGGGGTCGTGGTGTTCCTCGACGTCTCCCTGGCGCACGCCGGGCCGCGCGTCGGGTTCAACCAGGCGCGTCCGCTGCTGCTCGGCAACCCGCGCGCCAAGTGGCAGGCGCTCATGGACGGGCGCCGCCCCGTCTACGAACGGCTCGCCACGCTGCGGGTCCTCACCGACGCACGCACCCCGGGCCAGGTGGCCCACGAGATCGAGACAGCACTCGGCGAGGCGCCCTCCGCGGCACCTTCCGACACCACGAGGAGCGAGCAGTGACCGACCAGCAGGAGACCGTGAGCGCAGCACCGGAGGACGAGCAGGGCCGGCCGGCCACGCCCGCCCGCGTCCGGGTCGAGGGCGACCAGCCCTACGACGTCCTCATCGGCCGGCACCTGCTGGGCGAGCTGCCCTCGATGCTCGGCCCGGACGTCCGCCGCGTGCTCGTGATCCACCCGGCCGCGCTCGCGACCTCGGCGGACACGGTCCGCGAGGACCTGCTCGCGGTCGGCTACGAGGCGTACATCGCCGAGGTCCCCGACGCCGAGGAGGCCAAGACCGCTCAGGTCGCCGCGTTCCTGTGGCAGGTCCTGGGACAGGCGGACTTCACGCGCAGCGACGCGATCGTCTCGGTCGGCGGTGGAGCCACGACGGACCTCGCGGGCTTCGTCGCGGCGACCTGGCTGCGCGGGATCAAGGTCGTGCACGTCCCCACGACGCTGCTTGCCATGGTGGATGCGGCCGTGGGCGGCAAGACGGGCATCAACACGGCCGAGGGCAAGAACCTCGTGGGCGCGTTCCACCCGCCCGCGGGCGTGCTGTGCGACGTCGCCTCGCTCGAGTCGCTGCCCAAGTTCGACTTCGTCGCAGGGCTCGCCGAGATCGTCAAGACCGGCTTCATCGCCGACCCGCGGATCCTCGAGCTCGTCGAGGAGAACATCGACGAGCTCAAGAGCTGGGGCGGCGCCACGGTGCCCGCCTCGACGTGGGCCGTCGTCGTCGAGCTCATCGAACGCTCGGTCGCGGTCAAGGCGCGCGTCGTGGGGGAGGACCTCAAGGAGGCAGGCCTGCGCGAGATCCTCAACTACGGCCACACCCTGGGCCACGCGGTCGAGCTCACCGAGCGCTACGCCTGGCGCCACGGGGCGGCCGTGTCGGTCGGCATGGTCTTCGCGGCCGAGCTCTCGCGCCTGGCAGGGCGCCTCGACGACGCGACCGTGGACCGCCACCGCGAGATCCTCGGCAACCTGGGCCTGCCCCTGACGTACCGCGGCGACCGCTGGGAGCAGCTCCTGTCGGCCATGCGCCGCGACAAGAAGTCCCGCGGCGACCTGCTGCGCTTCGTGGTCCTCGACGGGATCGGCAAGCCCTCGCGCCTCGAGGGTCCCGACCCGGCGCTCCTCGCGGCCGCGTACGCCGAGATCGCGATCGACGCGCCCCGCGGTGGGCCGATCGCCCTCTGACGCGACGCCGTCGGGCCCCGTGAGGGCCGCCGCGACGCGCCCACGGCCCGTCCCCACCGGTGGGGACGGGCCGTGCGCCGTCCCGGACGCGGCTCGCTCAGGGCGCGCCTGAGGGCGGGCCTCAGGCCCACCGCCCCCGCGCGAGGAGGACCTCGCGCAGCAGGTCCGCGCGGTCCGTCACGATCCCGTCGACCCCCAGGTCGACCAGCCGCTCCATCTCCAGCGGGTCGTTGATCGTCCACACGTGCACCTGACGGCCCGCGGCGTGCGCGGCCGCGACCGTCCGGGCGTCCACGACCGTCAGCGGTCCCTGGCGCTCGGGCACCTGCAGGCAGTCGGCGCCGCGCAGCGCCCAGGACGCGAGCGACCCGAACGGTGCCCGCGGGGCCCCGGCCCGGGCCGCGAGCAGGAACGTCGCGACCTCGCTCGTGCCCGTCGAGGTCGCCACGGGCCGGGTCAGGCGCTCGACCGTCCGTCGCCTGCGGGCCGGGGAGAACGAGGCGACGCACACGCGCTCGTGCGCCCGCGTGCGTTCGATCGCCGCCGCCACCGGCCCGACGGCGGAGTCCGCCTTGACGTCGATGTTGACCCGCAGGTCCGGCCACGTCCCCAGGACGTCCTCCAGCAGGGGGACCGGCTCGACGCCCCCGATCCGCGCGCCTCGCACCCGGGTCCAGGGCAGGTCCGCGACCGTCCCCGTGCCGTCGGTCGTGCGGTCCAGGGCCGCGTCGTGCAGCGCGACCGCGACGCCGTCGGACGTCGCGTGGGCGTCGGTCTCGACGTACCCGAACCCCAGATCGCGGGCCGCGGCGAACGCCGCGAGCGAGTTCTCGAGCCCGTCGAGCGAGAACCCACGGTGCGCGAGAGCGACGAACCCCGTGGGCGAGTCGAGGTAGGGGTGACGCCAGGCACCGGGGCGACCGCCGCGCCGGTCGGTGCGGCTCATCGGGACGGGCCCGGGCGGCGCCCGCTGCGACCCAGGTGACCCAGCCGGTCGTCGAGCCAGGTCAGCATCGACGACAGGTAGGCCTCGCGCGGGCCGTCCGCGGACAGCGTCAGGTCGTGCACCCCGCCCTCGATCGAACGGATCGTCACGTCGGGACCCGCTCGCGGGGCCAGGCGCGCGATCTGCTCGACGTCCAGGACCGTGTCCTGCTCGTCGAGCAGGGGGTTCGCCAGGTCGTCGGGTCCCGAGGTCGCCGAGCGGGCCACGAGCACGGGGCACGCGACGTCGAGCCCGCGGGCGAACCTCGCCTGCCCCTGGCGCACGGCCCGCAGCCAACCGGCACGCACGGGCACGCCGTCGGGCCGCTTGAGCGTCGGGTCGAACTCCCACCGGCCCCCGTTCGCCGCGAGCAGGTGCGTCGCGTACGCCGAGGGGGCGGCGCTGAGCACCGCGAGGGGAGACCACGGCCCGACGGCGTCGAGCACCCTGGTCGCGATCGTCCGGTTCAGCCAGCTCGAGTTGAGGTCGAGGAACGGCGAGTCCAGCACGAGCGCGTCGACCAGACGCTGCCGACGGTGCGCGTGCGCCCACAGGGGCGCCACCAGCCCACCCGTCGAGTGCGCGTGGACCGCCACGGGCAGACCGGGGTGCAGCCCGCGGACCGCGGCGACCGCGACCGACAGGTCCGTGGCGGGCTCCCGCAGGTCCTCGACGAAGTGCGGCACCTGGCCAGGCCGCAGCGAACGCCCCGCGGCCCGCAGGTCCACGGCGAAGAACGCGTAGCCCGCGTCCTCGACCGCGCGGGCCAGGTGGTCCTGGAAGAAGTAGTCGTTGTAGCCGTGCACGTGCAGGAAGACACCCCGCAGGCCACCGGCGGCCCCCGCCCCGACGGGCACGCGGCGCACGAGCGTCGCGACCGGCGGGGGGCCGGGCTCGGCAGCGACCAACGGATCCGGGTCCGCGTCGGCGTCGCGCACCGTCGAACGTTCGGCGCCCCCCAGGGCGCTCGCGGCCCGGGCGGAGAGCGTCGGGACGAGCGACAGCAGCCCTGCGCGCGCGCCGGGCGGCGGGCCGCCCGTGGCGAGGGTCGCCGCCTCGAACCCGGCCAGCAGGTGGTCGGGTCGCCAGGCGAGCCGGACGACCGCCCCGGCATTCCCGCGACGGTCCTGCTCGTCCGTCGTCGCGAGGGGCTCTGTCACGGCTCGTCCTCGGTCATCGCTGGCCCTTCGTCATCCCTGGTCTCTCGTCGTCGGTGGCTCGTCGTCATCGCCGGTCCTCGGTGCTCGACGAGCCCGGGGCGCCCGCGAGTGCTGTCACGAGGTCCTTGCCGCCGTCGACGCCGTCGCCGGCCGGGAAGCGCACGAACAGCATGAGCACGAGCCCGACGAGGATCACGGCCACGATCCCCAGGATGCCCCAGAACTGCTGGCCGGACACGGCGACCATGGTCGCGAACGCCATCGGGGCGAGGAAGCTCGCGGCGCGGCCCGTGGTCGCATACAGGCCGAACGCCTCGGCCTCCCGGCCCTCGTCGCTGATGCGGCCCAGCAGGGCACGGCTCGCGGACTGGGCCGGGCCGACGAACGCGCACAGCAGCAGGCCCCAGACCCAGAAGACGTTCGCGCCGCCGTCGTGCTGGACGAAGACGGCCGTGCCGGAGATCACGAGACCCACGAGCGAGCCCAGGATCACGCGACGCGGGCCGATCTTGTCGTCGAGCCAGCCGGCCGCGATCGTCGAGAGCCCCGCGACGACGTTCGCGGCGATCGCGAACACGATGACCTCGCTCGCGCTGAACCCGAACGTGCCCGAGGCGATCACGGCGCCGAACGTGAAGACGCCCGCGAGGCCGTCGCGATAGACCGCGCTCGCGACGAGGTACCCGAGGGTCGAACGACGCGTGCGCCACAGGTGGACCAGGTCGCGCCCGAGCTTGCGGTACGCGCCCACGACACCGATGGGTGCGGCACCGCCCGGGCGCGGCGTCTCCGGGACGGCCAGGAGCACGGGGATCGCGAACGCCGCGAACCACACGGCCGAGAGCAGGACGCTCACGCGGATGTCCATGCCGCCCTCGCCCGTGATGCCGAACCAGCCGACTTCGGGGTTGATGAAGCCCACGAACAGCACGAGCAGCAGCACGATCCCGCCGACGTACCCGGCGCCCCAGCCGATGCCGCTGATGCGCCCGATCGTGCGCGGTGTGGAGATGTCGAGCAGCAGGGCGTTGTACGCGACCGAGGCCAGCTCGAAGAAGACGTTGCCCGCCGAGAGCAGCACGATGCCCAGGATCACGGCGTCGGACAACGAACCGGGGGTCGGCTGCACGAAGAACATGGCGACCATGGCCGCGACGGTCGCGGCGGTGTTGACGCCGAGCCAGACCTTGCGCCGGCCCGAGGCGTCCGCGAGCGCACCGAGCGCGGGGGCGAGCAGCGCGATGAGCGCGCCGGCGATCGTCAGGCCCCATCCGAGCCAGGCCGTGTGGTCGGCCATGACGGCGTCGGGGTCGGCGGCGCCCGCCTCGACGAACGCGTCGCTCGTGATCCAGCGCGTGAAGACGAACGTCGTGACGACGGCGTTGAACGCGGCCGAGCCCCAGTCCCACAGCGACCAGGCGAGGACCTGGCGTCTGCCGACGGCGCGGGAGGCAGCGTCCGGGTCGGGGGCGAGGCCGCTGCCGGGCCCGTGGCCGGGTGTGGTGGGGGTCACGTTCTGGTGATCTGGCACGCGCGCATCGTAGACCGTCCGGCGGGCGCGAGGGTGAACGGTGGGCGGCATCGAATCACACGCCGACACCCGAGGGTTCATCCACTGCGCGCCCGGCGGCGACCATGAGCCTGCCGGGCATGGCCCCGGACGTTCGCACGGCAGTCTGACGACCAGGATCCATGCCGCGGTCGACGGGCGCGTGCGGCCGCTGGGCGTCGTCGTCACGGCGGGCAGCGCACCGAGGGGGCGATCCGCCTATCTCTTCAACCGGCATCGGAATTCCGCTCCCCCACCTGGAGCCCGATTCGTGCTCCTGGTGGCTGGCCGCTCGTCACGCTCCCGCGCGCTTCACTGCTCGAAGGGGACACGCCCCCTCGTGCGCACTAGTACGAATGGCAGGAAGGGCGAGGAATCCCGTTGCTCCAGAAGACCCACTTCAGTGCGTTGCGTGTCGCGGGGCCGTAGATGCCGTCAGCCACCAGGCCTCGACCCTGCTGGAACTTCACCAGCGCCGAACGGGTGGCGGGTCCGAAAGCTCCGTCGACCGCCAAGGAAGCCCCGTTGCACTCGTTGAGCGTCTCTTGCAGCACGCTCACCGCACCTCCTGAATGCCCCTGCCAGAGGTTGCAGGTGTACGTTCCAGCCGCGGAGGCGTAAGGGATCGCGATGCCGTTGCGAATGCCGACCGTGTTGCATGTCGGGTACGCGGCGGAAGCGGACGAGGCGAATGCGGCTCCAGCCGCCATCAGCAGACTTGTCGCCAGTGCGATAGACGTTGCTCTTCGTGCGAGTCGCATAAATCCCCCATAAGTCGACATCGGTGTCGCGTCGACGATAAATGGATCCACCGCGGCTCGCAACCGGCGGATCGTGGCTCGCGTGGACGGTCGTGAGGCTCCTTCTGGTGGTCCGGTCTCTCGACCGCCTGGACGGCCACCCCGGGGAAGCCGCCCGCCCCGCTAGGCTCTGCGCATGACTCGTGTCCTCATCCTCAACGGTCCCAACCTCGGTCGCCTGGGCGTCCGCGAGCCCGATGTCTACGGGGCGGCGTCCTATGCCGACCTGGTCGCGGCGGGGGAGCGCTGGGGCGCGGAGAACGACCTCGAGGTCCAGGTGCGTCAGACGGACGACGAGTCCGAGCTGGTCGGCTGGCTGCACGGCGCGGTCGACGACGGGGCGCACGTGGTGCTCAACCCCGCGGCGTTCACGCACTACTCGTACGCACTGCGGGACGCGGCGGCGCAGGTGACCAAGGCGGGCCTGCTGCTCGTCGAGGTGCACCTGAGCAACCCGGCGGCGCGCGAGGAGTTCCGGCACAACTCGGTCATCGGCGGGGTGGCGACGGGCACCGTGGCCGGGTTCGGGTTCGACTCGTACCGGCTGGCGGTCCTGGCGATCGCGTCGCGCCTCGCGGCCTAGATCTCTCCCGCTCAAGCAACGGGGCTTGATCTGATGGAATCAAGCATCAGGCCTTGAGATGAGTGGATCAAGGGTCTACCGTGGAGGGATGTTCGTCCTGACCGTGGACCAGAGAGCCAGCACCCGCCGGGGAGACCTCGTGCCGGAGCTGCTCGACCGCCTCGCACCCTACGAGGAGCGCACGGGGGTCGTCATCGCGTTCGACCGGACGGTCGGCGACGAGGTCCAGGCAGTGCTCGACGACGCCGCGCTCGTCGTGGAGGTCGCGCTCACCCTGGGCAGGTGGGGGGGCTGGAGCACGGGCCTCGGCATCGGTCAGGTGCTTCCCGGGCCCGACGGGCGTCTGCCCCGGGTCTCCCGTGAGGCCTCCGGGTCGGCGTTCGTGCACGCCCGCGCCGCGGTCGAGCGGGCCAAGACCCGCGGCAACCCCGTCCCGTTGGCGGTCGAAGGGCCAGATCCCGCGGCGGCCGGGGAGGTCGAGGCGCTCCTGCGGCTCCTGCTCGCGGTCGGCGCGCGCCGCACCCCTGCGGGGTGGGAGGCTGTCGACGCGCTCGCGCGTGTGGGTGGCACCCAGAAGGATGCGGCCCGAGACCTCGGGATCAGCGAGCAGGCCGTGAGCCAACGCCTGCGTGCGAGCCTGTGGTCCGAGGAAGCGGCCGTCCGGCCGGTCGTCACGAGACTCCTGCAGGAGGCAGACGCGTGAGCTTCGCATCAGGGATGGCCGTGGCGGGGGTCGTGGTCGCGACCCTCGTGCTCAGCGTGCTGGGCGGCATGCTCGTCACGCCGTGGGTGCTGCGGGCCGCAGCGCGCCGCTCCGAGATCGAGGGGGAGACGCCTCCCGCCCGGGACCCGGGGCCGGTGCCCCCGCCGCCCGGCCACGTCGCTCCGGCCGCAGGAACCCCCGCGGCGACGAGCGCTCCCGTACCCCCGCCGGCCGCCGGAATGTCCGCCAGGCAGGCCGTGCCCTCGCCGCCGGCTCCGCCCCCTGTGCCCGCCGCACCGGACCCGGCAGGCGCAGCGGCGCCGTCGGACCCCGGTGGGCCCCTCGGCGAGGAAGCCGTCCAGACCCTGCGCGGCGGCACCTGGATCGGGATCCTCGAGCGCCTCGCGATCACGGGCTGCCTGCTCGCCGGGTACCCCGCGGGGGTCGCGTTCGTGGTCGCGATCAAGGGCCTGGGACGCTACCCCGAGCTGCGCGACCACCCGGTCGCGGCCGAGCGCTTCATGATCGGCACCCTGGCCTCGATGATCTGGGCCGGAGCGACCGGAATCCTCGGCGCAGCGATCCTTGGTCTCCTCCGGTAGACTGGACCGGGCCTTTCGCGGCCCCCGGGAACGCCGCAGCGCTCGAACGCTGCTGTCGGCGCGGGGAGCCCGCCAGGAGAGGCCCGCTACCGCCAGGGCGCGCACCCGAACGTGTGCGCATCAGTGGATCGCACGTGGCTCCCACCGCGAGACACCCCGACGGCAGCCCCATGACAACGCGACAGGAAGACCGAACGTGGCGACGACCAACGACATCAAGAACGGCACCGTGCTCAAGCTCGACGGCCAGCTGTGGACGATCATCGAGTTCCAGCACGTCAAGCCCGGCAAGGGTGGCGCCTTCGTTCGCACCAAGATGAAGAACGTCCTGTCCGGCAAGACCGTCGACAAGACCTTCAACGCCGGCCTCAAGATCGAGACCGCGAACGTCGACAAGCGCGACATGCAGTACCTGTACAAGGACGGCGAGGACTTCGTCTTCATGGACACGTCCACGTACGACCAGATCACGGTCCCTGCCGCGACCGTCGGCGACGCCGCGGACTACATGCTCGAGAGCCAGAGCGCACTCGTCGCGACCAACGAGGGCGTGCCGCTCTACGTCGAGCTGCCCCCGTCGGTCGTCCTCGAGATCACCTACACCGAGCCGGGCCTGCAGGGCGACCGCTCCACGGGCGGCACCAAGCCCGCGACGCTCGAGACCGGCGCGCAGATCCAGGTCCCGCTGTTCCTCGAGCAGGGCACCAAGGTCAAGGTCGACACCCGCGACGGCTCCTACCTGGGGCGCGTGAACGACTGACGTGGGTGCACGAACCAAGGCACGCAAGCGCGCGCTCGACGTCCTCTTCGAGGCCGAGCAGCGCCAGCTGGACCCGCAGACCCTCCTCGCCGACCGGATCGTCGACTCGGGCAGCCAGACGCCCCTGCCGCAGTACACCGTGGACCTCGTCGAGGGAGTCCTGGCGCACCGCGAGCGGATCGACGAGCTGCTCGAGACCTATTCGCACGGTTGGACCCTCGAGCGCATGCCCGCGGTCGACCGCGCGCTCCTGCGCATCGGCAGCTGGGAGATCCTCTACAACGACGACGTCCCCGACGCCGTCGCGATCGACGAGGCCGTCGACCTCGCCCGTGAGCTCTCGACGGACGACTCGCCGAGCTTCGTCAACGGCCTGCTGGCCCGCATCGAGGAGATGAAGCCGACGATCCTGGCCTGAGCCAGGTCGAGCGGCTGCGCCTCACGCCACCTCGGTGGCACGACGTGCCCCCGGACGCCGGTCCCGCCCTCGTGGCGGGGCCGGCGTCTGCGCGTCCGGGCCGCGCCGACGATGCGGTCGCACTGTGACGAACGACGCCTGCCCACCCCGTGAGAAGCGCCGGGGCGCGCCCCGGTCGGGCGGTAGGGTGAAAGGGTCAGATTTCCTTTAAGGCCCGTCCAGTGAGGCGGGGAAGGGGGTCACCAGAATGAGTTCTGGGCCTGCCGTACCATCTTCCGTTCCACCCGTCACCCCCGAGGCTCCCTCGGCCGGTGTGACCACCGTTCTCGGTGAGACCGAGATCGCGCGGGCGCTGACCCGCATCGCCCACGAGATCGTCGAGCGCAACAAGGGCGCGCACGACGTGGTCCTCCTGGGCATCCCCACCCGGGGCGTCCCCCTGGCCGTGCGTCTCGCCGAGCGCCTCGCGACGATCGAGCCGGGCCTCGACACCGCGAGCATCGTGGGCGAGCTCGACGTGACCATGTACCGCGACGACCTCCACAAGCACCCGGTGCGCACCATCGGCGCCACCCACCTGCCCGCGTCGGGGATCGACGGCAAGGTCGTCGTGCTCGTCGACGACGTGCTGTTCTCCGGTCGCACCATCCGTGCGGCGCTCGACGCGATCAGCGACATCGGCCGGCCCCGCGCCGTCCAGCTCGCGGCGCTGGTCGACCGCGGGCACCGCGAGCTGCCGATCCGCCCCGACTACGTGGGCAAGAACCTGCCCACGTCGCTCTCCGAGCGGGTGAGCGTGCGCCTCGTCGAGACCGACGGGCCCGTCGGTGAGGACGCCGCCACGAGCGCGCCCACGACCGACGCGGTCCTCATCAGCCAGCGGCCCACCACGTCCAGCGAGGGCACCCGATGAAGCACCTGCTGTCCACCGCGGACCTCTCGCGCGCCGACGCGATCCGCATCCTCGACACGGCCGCCCAGATGGCCGCGACGCAGTCGCGCGAGATCAAGAAGCTCCCGACGCTGCGCGGCCGCACGGTCGTCAACCTGTTCTTCGAGGACTCCACGCGCACCCGGATCTCGTTCGAGACCGCGGCCAAGCGCCTGTCGGCCGACGTCATCAACTTCTCGGCCAAGGGGTCGAGCGTCTCCAAGGGCGAGTCGCTCAAGGACACGGCCCTGACCCTGCAGGCCATGGGTGCCGACGCGGTCGTGATCCGCCACCAGGCCTCGGGCGCCCCGCACACGCTCGCGCACGCGGGCTGGGTCGACTCGGCGGTCGTCAACGCGGGCGACGGGATGCACCAGCACCCCACGCAGGCGCTGCTCGACGCGTTCACCATGCGCCGCCACCTGGTCGGGCGAGGCGCCGCGGGCGCCTCGATCACCGGTGACCCGACCGGCCAGGACCTCGCGGGCCTGCGGGTCGCGATCGTCGGCGACGTGCTGCACTCGCGCGTGGCCCGTTCCAACGTCCACCTGCTGCACACGCTCGGCGCGAAGGTCACCCTGGTGTCCCCGCCCACGCTCGTGCCAGTGGGAGTCGAGACCTGGCCGTGCGACGTCTCCTACCACCTCGACGAGGTCCTCGCGGAGACCGCCCCGGACGCCGTGATGATGCTCCGCGTCCAGCGCGAGCGCATGAGCGGATCGGGAGCGGGCGGGGGAGCCTTCTTCCCGAACCCGCTCGAGTACACGCGCAACTTCGGGCTCGACGGGCGCCGCCTGGCGCTCCTGCCCGACCACACCATCGTCATGCACCCCGGCCCCATGAACCGCGGCCTGGAGATCTCGGCGGAGGCAGCCGACTCACCGCGCGCGGTGATCGTCGAGCAGGTCGCCAACGGGGTCGCGGTGCGCATGGCCGTCCTCTACCTGCTCCTCGCGGGCGACGCTTCCACGGAAAGGGCTGGACTCGAATGAGCGAGCAGACCACGAACCCCACCTACGTCCTGCAGGGCGTGGCGCCCCTGGGCGCCGACCCGGTCGACCTGGTCCTGGCCGGCGGCGTCATCACCGAGGTCCGCGCGGCGAACAGCCCCGTCGCGGACGGCGAGACCGTCGTCGACGGGACCGGCCTGGTCGCCCTGCCCGGCCTCGTCGACCTGCACACGCACCTGCGCGAGCCGGGCCGCGAGGACGCCGAGACCATCGTCTCGGGCACGCGCGCCGCGGCGGTGGGCGGCTTCACGGCCGTGCACGCCATGGCCAACACGACCCCGGTCGCGGACACCGCGGGCGTCGTCGAGCAGGTGTGGCGCATCGGGCGCGACGCGGGCTGGGTCGACGTCCACCCGGTCGGCGCGGTCAGCGTGGGCCTCGAGGGCCACCACCTCGCCGAGATCGGCGCCATGGCCGACTCGGCCGCCCGCGTGCGGGTCTTCTCGGACGACGGCAAGTGCGTCTGGGACCCCATCCTCATGCGCCGCGCCCTGGAGTACGTCAAGGCGTTCGACGGCGTCGTGGCCCAGCACGCGCAGGAGCCGCGCCTCACGGAGGGCGCCCAGATGAACGAGGGCGTCGTGTCGGCCGAGCTCGGTCTCGCGGGCTGGCCCGCGGTCGCCGAGGAGGCGATCATCGCCCGCGACGTGCTGCTGGCCGAGCACGTGGGCTCGCGCCTGCACGTGTGCCACCTGTCCACGGCGGGCTCGGTCGAGATCATCCGCTGGGCCAAGGGCCGCGGCATCGACGTGACGGCCGAGGTCACCCCGCACCACCTCATCCTCACGGACGAGCTCGCGCGCGACTACGACCCGACGTTCAAGGTCAACCCGCCGCTGCGGACCGCCGCGGACGTCGAGGCCGTGCGCCAGGGCCTGGCCGACGGGACGATCGACATCGTCGCGACCGACCACGCCCCGCACACGCGTGAGGACAAGGACTGCGAGTGGGCCGCGGCGGCGTTCGGCATGACGGGCCTCGAGACGGCCCTGAGCGTCGTGCAGGAGACCATGGTCGACTCGGGCCGCATGTCCTGGGCTGACGTGGCGCGCGTCCTGTCGTCCGCGCCCGCGCGCATCGGCCGCATCGACGAGGGCCCGACGGCGCAGGGTCGCCCTCTCGAGGTCGGCGAGCCCGCCAACGTGGTCCTGGTCGACCCGGCCGCCCGGCGCGTGGTCGACGGCTCGGCGCAGGCCACCGCGAGCACCAACACGCCCTTCCACGGATACGAGCTGCCGGGACGGGTCGTCGCGACCTTCCTGCGCGGGCGTGCGACGGTCCTGGCCGGCGCTCCCGTCGAGCAGGCCGCGGAGGTGCGCGCATGAACCTCCCCCTTCCCGTCGCGGTCGGCATCTGGGTCGTCATCGGCCTCGTGCTGCTCACGGTCGTCTTCGTGGGCCTCAAGCGACTGACGACCCGCACGGCCCAGACCGTCCCCGCCCCGCCGGCCGTCCCCGAGGGCGACCTGGGCGAGGTCCTGGCCGGCCCCGTGACCGCGGTCTACGTGTCCAGCACGCTCGCGGGGGACTGGCTCGCCCGCGTCGGGGCGCACCGCCTCGGCTTCCGGTCGAACGCGACCGTGACGGTGCACCGCACCGGGGTCCTGGTCGCACGCCAGGGCGCCCCCGACCTCTTCCTGGCCGCGAGCGCCCTCGAGGCCGTCTCGCTGGCCCCCGGGATGGCGGGCAAGTACGTCGGCAAGGACGGCCTGGTCGTGCTGACCTGGACCGTCCCGGCCGCCGGCGGTGCGCCCGCCACCCGCTTGGATACTGGACTGCGGACCCAGCAGACCGCCGACCGTGCCACCCTCCTGAACGCAGTCCGCGAGCTTCTTCCCGCCGCCGACAGCGCACCGAACGACGACTCGAAGGAGCCGCAGCAGTGAGCATCTCGACCCCCAGCACGGACGCCCAGGCCGACGACCGGACCGCGGTCCTGGTCCTCGAGGACGGCACGACCCTGACGGGCCTGGCCTACGGGGCCCGCGGCACGACGTTCGGCGAGATCGTCTTCAACACCGGCATGACCGGCTACCAGGAGACGCTGACCGACCCGTCCTACCACCGCCAGATCGTCGTCATGACGGCCCCCCACATCGGGAACACGGGAGTCAACGACGAGGACGCCGAGTCGACCCGCATCTGGGTCAGCGGCTACGTGGTGCGCGACCCCGCGCGCCGTGCCTCGAACTGGCGCGCGACGCGCTCGCTCGACGAGGACCTCGCGGCGCAGGGCGTCGTGGGCATCAGCTCGATCGACACGCGTGCGCTCACGCGCCACCTGCGCGAGCTCGGCACCATGCGTGCGGGCATCTTCTCGGGCGAGGACCTGCGTCGCGGCGGCTACCCGCGTCCCACGGAGGAGCTCGTCGAGCTCGTCCGCTCGGCCCCGGCCATGACGGGCGCAGACCTGGCCCGCGAGGTCAGCACGCCCGAGGCGTACGTCGTCGAGCCCTCGGGCGAGCACGCCGGTCAGGAGCCGGTCGCGACGGTCGTCGCGGTCGACCTGGGCATCAAGGCCATGACTCCCCAGCGCCTCGCCGAGCGCGGCGTGCGGGTGCACGTCGTGCCGAGCACGACCACGATCGACCAGATCGTCGCGCTCGCGCCCGACGGCGTGTTCTTCTCGAACGGCCCGGGCGACCCGGGCGCGGCGACGACCGAGGTCGAGCTGCTGCGCGCGGTCCTCGACCGCGGCATCCCGTACTTCGGCATCTGCTTCGGCAACCAGATCCTGGGCCGCGCGCTCGGCTACGGCACCTACAAGCTGGGCTACGGCCACCGCGGCATCAACCAGCCCGTGCTCGACCGCACCACGGGCAAGGTCGAGGTCACGGCGCACAACCACGGCTTCGCCGTCGACGCCCCGCGCGACGGGGAGTCGGTCGCCCCGCACGACGGCGGGCGCTACGGCCGCGTCGTCGTCTCCCACATCGGTCTCAACGACCAGGTCGTCGAGGGGCTCGCGTGCCTCGACCGCCCGGCCTTCTCGGTGCAGTACCACCCCGAGGCCGCCGCGGGCCCGCACGACGCCGCCTACCTCTTCGACCGCTTCCTCGACCTGATGCGCGACTCCGCGGGGGCCTCCGGCTCCGCGACGAACGCCGCCCCGGTCACCCCGTCCTCCGAAAGTGAGATCTGAGCCGTGCCTCGCAGAACTGACATCTCCAGCGTCCTGGTGATCGGCTCCGGGCCGATCGTCATCGGCCAGGCGTGCGAGTTCGACTACTCGGGCACGCAGGCCTGCCGCGTCCTGAAGGAGGAGGGCCTGCGGGTCATCCTCGTCAACTCGAACCCCGCCACGATCATGACGGACCCCGAGTTCGCCGACGCGACCTACGTCGAGCCCATCACGACCGAGGTCCTGACGACCATCATCGCCAAGGAGCGCCCCGACGCGCTCCTCGCGACCCTCGGCGGCCAGACGGCCCTCAACGCCGCGATCGCGCTCGACGAGGCCGGCGTCCTCGCGCAGTACGACGTCGAGCTCATCGGGGCGAACATCGCCGCGATCGAGAAGGGTGAGGACCGCCAGCAGTTCAAGGAGGTCGTCGAGAAGTGCGGCGGCGAGAGCGCCCGCTCGGAGATCATCCACACGATCGACGAGGCCATCGCGGCCGCCGACTCGCTCGGCTACCCCATGGTCGTGCGCCCGTCCTTCACCATGGGCGGGCTCGGCTCGGGCATCGCCTACGACGAGCAGGACCTGCGCCGCATCGTGGGCCAGGGCCTGCACTACTCGCCCACGACCGAGGTGCTCCTCGAGGAGTCGATCCTCGGCTGGAAGGAGTACGAGCTCGAGCTCATGCGCGACACCGCGGACAACGTGGTCGTCGTGTGCTCGATCGAGAACGTGGACCCGGTCGGCGTGCACACGGGCGACTCGGTCACGGTCGCCCCGGCGCTGACGCTCACGGACCGCGAGTTCCAGAAGCTGCGCGACATCGGCATCGCGGTCATCCGCGAGGTCGGCGTCGACACGGGTGGCTGCAACATCCAGTACGCGGTGCACCCCGACACGGGCCGCATCATCGTCATCGAGATGAACCCGCGCGTCTCGCGCTCCTCGGCGCTGGCGTCCAAGGCCACGGGCTTCCCGATCGCGAAGATCGCCGCGAAGCTCGCGGTGGGCTACACGCTCGACGAGATCCCCAACGACATCACGCAGGTCACGCCCGCGTCGTTCGAGCCCACGCTCGACTACGTCGTGGTCAAGGTCCCGCGCTTCGCGTTCGAGAAGTTCCCGGCCGCGGACCCGACGCTCTCGACCACCATGAAGTCGGTCGGCGAGGCCATGGCCATGGGCCGCAACTTCACCGAGGCGCTCGGCAAGGCCATGCGCTCGATCGACAAGGCCGGCTCGGTCTTCCACTGGGACGGCGAGCCCGTCGCGGGCGAGGCGCTCGACGAGCTCCTGGTGGAGATCGCGCGCCCGACCGAGGGCCGCCTGGTCGCGACCCAGCAGGCGCTGCGCGCCGGCGCGAGCCTCGAGCAGGTCTTCGAGGCCACCAAGATCGACCCGTGGTTCCTGGACCAGATCCAGCTCGTCAACGAGGTCGCCGAGTCGGTCGCCTCGGCCGACGCGCTCACGCGCGACGTGCTGCTCGAGGCCAAGCGCCACGGCCTGTCGGACCCGCAGATCGCGAAGCTGCGCGGCATGGGAGCGGCAGGGGAGTCGACGGTCCGCGAGGTCCGCTACGCGCTCGACGTGCGCCCGGTCTACAAGACGGTCGACACGTGCGCGGCCGAGTTCGCGGCCAAGACGCCGTACCACTACTCGTCGTACGACCTCGAGTCCGAGGTCGCCCCGCGCGAGCGTCCCGCGGTCCTCATCCTGGGCTCGGGCCCCAACCGCATCGGTCAGGGCATCGAGTTCGACTACTCGTGCGTGCACGCGACCCTCGCGCTCAAGGACGAGTACGAGACCGTCATGGTCAACTGCAACCCGGAGACCGTCTCGACGGACTACGACACCTCGGACCGCCTGTACTTCGAGCCGCTCACGTTCGAGGACGTCCTGGAGGTCTACCAGGCCGAGCTCGCGGCCGGCCCGGTCGCGGGCATCATCGTCCAGCTCGGCGGCCAGACCCCGCTGAGCCTCGCGCAGCGCCTGGCCGACGCGGGCCTGCCGATCCTGGGCACCTCGCCCGAGGCGATCGACGCAGCGGAGGACCGCGGTGTGTTCGGCCGCGTCCTGGCCGAGGCGGGCCTGCCGGCCCCGGCGTTCGGCACGGCGACGTCCCTGGCCGAGGCCCAGGAGATCGCCGAGGGCATCGGCTACCCGGTGCTCGTGCGTCCCTCCTACGTGCTCGGCGGGCGCGGCATGGAGATCGTCTACTCGGCCGAGCAGCTCACGGGCTACGTCGAGCGTGCGCTGCACGCCGCGGCCACGGACGACCGCACGACGACGGGCTCGCTGCCCGCGCCGCTGCTCATCGACCGCTTCCTCGACGACGCGATGGAGATCGACGTCGACGCGCTCTACGACGGCACCGAGATGTACCTCGGCGGCGTCATGGAGCACATCGAGGAGGCCGGCATCCACTCGGGCGACTCGGCCTGCGTGCTGCCCCCCGTCTCGCTGAGCGAGGCCGAGATCGAGCGCATCCGCCGCTCGACCGAGGCCATCGCCAAGGGCGTGGGCGTGCGCGGCCTGCTCAACGTGCAGTACGCGCTGGTCTCGGACGTCCTGTACGTCCTGGAGGCCAACCCGCGCGCCTCGCGCACGGTCCCGTTCGTCTCCAAGGCCACGGGCGTGTCCCTGGCCAAGGCCGCGGCCCGCGTCATGGTGGGCGAGACCATCGCGGACCTGCGCGCGAGCGGCGTCCTGCCCGCCGAGGGCGACGGCGGCACGCTCGACCTCGACGCCCCCATCGCGGTCAAGGAGGCCGTGCTGCCGTTCAAGCGGTTCCGCACGACCGACGGCATCGTGGTCGACACGGTCCTGGGCCCGGAGATGCGCTCGACGGGCGAGGTCATGGGCTTCGACCGCGACTTCCCGCGTGCGTTCGCCAAGTCCCAGGCGGCGGCGTTCGGCGGCCTGCCGACCAAGGGCTCGGTCTTCGTGTCGGTCGCCGACCGCGACAAGCGCTCGATCGTCTTCCCGATCAAGCGCCTCACGGAGCTGGGCTTCGAGATCCTCGCGACCCAGGGCACCGCGGGCGTCCTGCGCCGCAACGGCATCCCGGCCACGATCGTGCGCAAGTTCTCCTCGGGCCGCGGCGCGGACGGTGAGCCGACGATCGTCGACCTCATCACCGAGGGCAAGGTCGACATGGTCATCAACACGCCGTCGGGCCAGGGCGCGCGCGCCGACGGCTACGAGATCCGCGCTGCCACGACCGCCGCGGACAAGCCGATCGTCACGACGACCCAGCAGCTCGCTGCCGCGGTCCAGGGCATCGAGGCCGTGCTCGCGGGTCCGTTCGACGTGTGGAGCCTGCAGGAGCACATGGCGGCCACGGCCGAGCGTCACGCAGCGGCGGACGCGTGAGCGCCGCGGTGACCGGGGCGCGCCGGCCCTTCGGGGAGCGGCTCGCCGCGGCCATGGACTCCCACGGGCCGCTGTGCGTGGGTATCGACCCGCACCCGGGTCTGCTCGCGGCGTGGGGCCTGCCCGACGACGCCACGGGAGTCCGTGAGTTCGGCCTGCGGGTCGTGGACGCCCTGGGCGGGCACGTCGCCGCGCTCAAGCCGCAGTCGGCGCTGTTCGAGCGCCACGGCTCGCGCGGGGTCGCGGCTCTCGAGGAGGTCCTGGCCGCCGCGGCGGCCGCGGGGCCCTCCGGGACGCTGACGATCGTCGATGCCAAGCGTGGCGACATCGGTTCGACCATGGCGGGATACGCGGACGCCTACCTGCGCGACGGCTCGCCGCTCGCCGGCGACGCCCTGACCGTCTCGCCGTACCTCGGGTTCGGCTCGCTGACCCCTGCGGTGGAGGCCGCGCTCGAGTCGGGGCGCGGGCTGTTCGTGCTGTGCCTGACGTCCAACCCGGAGGGCGCGCAGGTCCAGCACGCCCGCACGGGGGCCGGGGCCGACGTCCGCTCGGTCGCCGCGCGCATCGCGGCGGAGGCCGCGGCTCTCAACGAGGGCGCCGACCCGCTCGGTTCGATCGGCCTGGTCGTGGGCGCGACCATCGGTGACGCGGCTCGCAACACCGGGGTGGACCTGCCTGCCGTCAACGGTCCGCTGCTGGCTCCTGGCGTCGGGGCACAGGGTGCGGGGGCTACCGAGCTCGCCGCGGTGTTCGGGGACGCCCGCCGCCAGGTGCTCGCGTCGTCCTCGCGCGGCGTTCTCGCGGCAGGACCCGACGCGGCCTCGCTCCTCGAGGCCGCACGAGACGCTTCGCGCGAGGCAGCCGAGGCGCTGCGCGGCTGAAGGCCTGCGGCACGCTCGCGCACGTCCGAGGGGGCGCCCACCGATCCCGGT
>NZ_JBHXBO010000044.1:0-23433 GCF_042726775.1 Oerskovia sp. NPDC060287 | reverse complement strand
GGTCCGCCCGAGAGGCCGGA
Organism: Oerskovia sp. NPDC060287; assembly: GCF_042726775.1. Classification (NCBI taxonomy): domain Bacteria; kingdom Bacillati; phylum Actinomycetota; class Actinomycetes; order Micrococcales; family Cellulomonadaceae; genus Oerskovia; species Oerskovia sp. NPDC060287. The sequence continues at coordinate 23,413 of NZ_JBHXBO010000044.1, read as the reverse complement.
GCGAGGCCTACTTGTGCGGGACCCCCGCGATGAGGCCACCGTCGATCACGAACTCGGAGCCCGTCGAGTAGCTCGACTCGTCGCTCGCGAGGAACAGGACGAGCTGCGAGACCTCCTCGGGCTCGGCAGGCCGGCCCAGGGGAATGGGCAGGAAGTCGTGGCTGATCTTCTCGGTCATGGGCGTCTTGATGAAGCCCGGGTGGACCGAGTTGACGCGCACGCCCGAGGGGCCGAGGTCCAGGGCCACGGACTTGGTGAGCCCGCGGACGCCGAACTTCGACGCGACGTATCCGTGCAGGCCTGCGCTGCCGCGCATGCCCTCGACCGAGGAGATGTTGATGATCGACCCGCGCCCGGCCTTGGCCATGATCGGGGCGACGGCGTGGATGCCGAGGAACGTGCCCGTGAGGTTGATGTCGATGATCTTGCGCCACATGTCGGGCGTGAACTCGGTGATGGGGGCGGCGTTCGCGATCCCGGCGTTGTTGACGAGCACGTCGATGCGGCCGAACTTCTCGAGCGTGAACGCGACGGCCGCGTCCCAGTCCTCCTCCTTGGTCACGTCGAGGTGGATGTACGCGGCGTTCTCGCCGAGCTCGGCGGCGAGTGCCTCGCCCTTGGTGTCGTCGAGGTCGGCGATGACGACCTTGCCGCCCTCGGCGACGAGCGCCTTGGCGTGGGTGACGCCCATGCCTCCGGTTCCTCCGGTGACGATGGCGACCTTGTTGAACACGCGGCCCATGGTGGGGCCTCCTTTCGGGTGTGCCCGGGGTCGGGGAGCCCTCGTGGGGTGCCCGACGGCGGAGCGTGCGGTGTGCGGTGAAGCCCGCCTGCGCGGGTGGGGCGCCGGGTCAGTTCGGCGCGGTCCACCAGGGGGCGAGCGAGGTGCGTGCGATCCGGGGGAAGAACTCCGGGTCGCGCGGCACGGGGGTGGCGAGCCACGCCTCGAGGGCCCCGACCGAGCCGAGGCCGACGTAGCACGCGTAGGCGTGGGCGGCCTGCTCGACGTCCGCGGGCGCGGCGTCGTGGGAGACCGGCATGAGATGGGGGTGGCCGACGAGGAACGCGCGCAGCGTCTCGGTGAAGTGCTCGGCGAGCAGCCGGAACAGGGGGGCGCTGAGCCCACCGTCGCGAGCCCGCTCGTAGATGTCGGCGTGCGCGTCGACGTGCCCGGCGACGGACCGGGTGATGGAGTCGACGACCCGTCGGGGGTCCGGGGGCGCGGCGGCGGCCGTGTCCTCGTCCGCCCGGGTCGCGCCCGGGCCGGACCCGCCCTCCTGGGCGGCTCCGCCGTCGGGCGTGACGCCGACCGCCGCGAAGAACTCGTCGCGGATCGCGTCGAGCTCGGTGCGCAGGATGCCCGTGAGGAGCTCGGCCGGGCTGCTCGCGTGGTCGTAGAAGGTCGCGCGGTTGATCCCGGCGCGCGTCGCGACCTGGGAGACGGTGACGTCGTCGATGTCCTGCTCGGTGGCGAGCTCGAGGACCGCGGTCCGCAGTGCTGCGGTCGTGCGTTCGGTGCGGGGGTCCATGTCGCCTCCTCTGTGGGTGCGGGACGGGCCCGCGGAACGTGCTGACACTTCGACAGTACGCCGGGGCAACCATTTTGGCAACGCCTGTCGTTTAGGCGCTCCGAGGAGGGGGAAAGGGCGGAAAGTCGGGCCTGTCGGCCCTGCCTCGCATGGCCGGGACGGCTCGCCGGGCAGCCGTCCGGGCCCGGACCTACCGTGGGATGGTCGGGCGGATCGACCGACCCGCCCTCCCTCCTGCCAAGGGGACGAACATGTCCGGATCGAACCGTGGTGCAGAGTCCGAGGAGCGCGACGTCGTCGCCATGAACCCGTTGTTCTCCCGGCCGGGGGAGGCGACCGAGCTCCCCCGCAACGTCCTGCCGCCGGGGGAGTCCTTCCCCGAGACGGCCTACCAGATCGTCCACGACGAGGCGATGCTCGACGGCAACGCCCGCCTCAACCTCGCGACGTTCGTCGGAACGTGGATGGATCCCTACGCGCAGAGGCTCAACGCCGAGACCGCCGACAAGAACATGATCGACAAGGACGAGTACCCGGCCACGGCCGCGATCGAGACCCGGTGCTGGAAGATCCTCGGCGACCTGTGGAACGCGCCGGACCCGGCGAGCACGATCGGGACGTCGACCATCGGGTCCTCCGAGGCGGCCATGCTGGGCGGCCTCGCGCTCAAGCGGCGCTGGCAGCACGCGCGCCGGGCCGCGGGGAAGTCGACCGAGAAGCCCAACCTGGTCCTGTCGAGCGCGGTCCAGGTCTGCTGGGAGAAGTTCTGCAACTACTGGGACGTCGAGGCCCGCTACGTCCCCATCTCGCTCGAGCACAAGGTGCTCGACGGGTTCGAGCTCGAGAAGTACGTGGACGAGAACACGATCGGCGTCGTCGCGATCCTCGGGGTCACCTACACCGGCGCCTACGAGCCGGTCGAGAAGATCTCGGCCGCCCTCGACGAGATCCAGGCCGCGACGGGACTGGACGTCCCGATCCACGTCGACGGCGCCTCGGGGGCCATGATCGCGCCGTTCCTCCAGCCGGACCTCGTGTGGGACTTCCGGGTCGACCGCGTGGCGTCGATCAACACCTCGGCGCACAAGTACGGGCTCGTGTACCCCGGGCTCGGGTGGGTCGTCTGGCGCGACAAGGCCGCGCTGCCCGAGGACCTCGTCTTCTCGGTGAGCTACCTGGGCGGGGACATGCCCACGTTCGCGCTCAACTTCTCCCGGCCGGGCTCGCAGGTGCTGCTCCAGTACTACCTGTTCCTGCGCCTCGGCTACGACGGCTACTACAAGGTGCAGAAGGCGTCGCAGGACGTCGCGCTCTACCTGTCGGGCGAGATCGCGAAGATGCCGCAGTTCGACCTGTGGAACGACGGGAGCGACATCCCGGTCTTCGCGTGGAGCCTCAAGAAGGGCTACACCGACAAGTGGACGCTCTACCACCTGTCCGAGCGGCTGCGGACGAAGGGATGGCTCCTGCCGTCCTACCCCATGCCCGTGGACCTCGAGGACCTGACGGTCCAGCGCATCGTGGTGCGCAACGGACTGAGCCGCGACCTGGCGGGCAGCCTGCTCGGCGACATCCGCACCGAGATCGCGTTCCTCGACGCCCTCGAGTCGCCCATGCCGGTCGAGGCCGTGAGCAAGGGGTTCCACCACTGAGGTGCGCGCGACCGGCGAGGGGCGGCCCCCGCGGGACGCGAGGTAGAACGCGCTGCGCGATGTAGTGCTCAGCGCGTTCTACCTCGCGCAGCACGTCCTACCTCGTCACCGACGGACGGGCCGGGAGCGGCCGGCCCACCCCACGGGTCAGTCCGCGAAGCGTTCCCCGCGCTCCACGACCCGGCCCGCTCCGCGCCCACCGGCCGCCGCACGGTCCCACGTGTAGACCTCGGTGCCGGTCACGAACACGTTCTCGGCGCGCGACGTCACGTCGAGCGGGTCACCGGACCAGATCACGACGTCGCCGTCGAGCCCGGGGCGCAGCGAGCCGATGCGGTCGTCGAGCCCCAGGAACGCGGCCGGGTTGGTCGTGAGCGCCTGGATCGCGACCTCGGGGTCGAGCCCCTCCTTCACGGCGAGCGACGCCTGGTGCACCAGGAAGTTGATGGGCACCACGGGGTGGTCGGTCGTGATCGCGACGCGCACGCCGGCGCGGGCGAGCGCCCCGAGGCTCGCGATGTCGCGGTTGCGCAGCTCGATCTTGGAGCGCGACGTGAACAGCGGGCCGAAGATGACCGGGACGTCGTGCTCGGCGAGGACGTCGGCCACCGCGGCGCCGTCGGTCCCGTGGTTGATGACGAGCTTGTAGCCGAACTCGTCCGCGAGGCGCAGCGCGGTCGCGATGTCGTCGGCACGGTGCGTGTGCTGGTCCCAGTAGAGCTCGCCCGCGAGCACGCGGCCCAGCGTCTCCTTGGCGAGGTCGCGCTCGAACGGCTCGCCCTTGGCCTGCGCCGCGTCGCGCTTGGCGACGTAGTTCTGGGCGTCGACGAACGCCTTGCGGATGACGTTGGCCACGCCGAGACGCGTCGAGGGGAGCTTCTTCTGGTCGCCGTAGACGCGCTTGGGGTTCTCGCCCAGCGCCGACTTCACCGACACGGCCTCGCGGATGATCTGCTCGTCGACGGTCCGCCCGCCCCAGGTCTTGATCGCGACGGTCTGGCCGCCGATCGGGTTGCCCGAGCCGGGCTTGATGACGGCCGACGTCACGCCGCCCACGAGCGCGTCACGGAAGCCCTCGTCCTCGATGTTGATGGCGTCCAGGGCGCGCAGCGCGGCGCCGTTGGGGTCGGTCATCTCGTTGGTGTCGTTGCCGGCCCAGCCCTCGGCCTCCTCCATGACGCCCATGTGGCCGTGCGACTCGACGAAGCCGGGCAGGACCCAGCGTCCCCCGGCGTCGATCGTGCGGACGCCGTCGGGTACGACGACGTCCTGGCCCACGGCCGTGATGACGCCGTCCTCGACGAGGACGGTCGCGTTCTCCAGGGGTGCGGAGGCGACGGGGACGACGTAGCCGTTCGTGATGGCGATGCTGTTGCGTGTGGTCATGCGCCCTATCCTCTCCCCGACGGGCAGGCTCCGTACCCGGAGACGAGCAGTGCGCCGGGGTCCGGAGGCCGGATCCGACGCCGCGTCATGTCCCGCTAGGGTGGTCTCCGTGCTCACCCAGGTCGCCGGTCCGTTGCGCGTCGCGCGCGCCGGTCTCGTCGCGACCCTGGTGCTGGCCCTCGGGGCGCTCGCGCACCGCGTCGGCGGCGGCACGCTCCCGGACCCGCTGGTCCTCGCGGCCCTGGCCGCGTTCACCATGGCCGGCGCGACGTTCGCGGCCCGCTTCCGCCTGACGTTCCCGCGGCTCGTCGCGGTCCTCGGCACGGGCCAGGTCGCGCTGCACTATGGCCTGGGCTTCGGCGCGGGCGCCACGTGCGCCCCGGTGGCTGGTCCCGCCGCGGGGCACGCGGGGCACGGGGCAGCGGCTCAGGTGTCGGCCTGCGCCGCGGGCACACCCCTCCTGCCCGACGGCGTCGCGCACCTCCCGCACGAGACCCCCGCGGGAGCGTGGATGGTCCTGGCGCACGTGCTCGCGACCTTGGTCGTGGCACTGGTCGTCGCGCACGGCGAGCGAGCGCTCGGCCTGCTGCTGACGTGGCTCGCGCCGCGGACGGCGCTCGCGGACCTGCTGCCCGCGCTGCCCGTCGCGCTCCGGCTCCCGACCCCGGTCGCCGCGCCGTCCCGCGCCGCGACGGTCCACCTGCGGACCCCGACGACGCGCGGACCGCCGCTGCTCGCCCGGCCCGTCGCCCTTCCTTCCTGACCCCTGTCCGCGCTCGCGCGCGGACGATCGACGAGGCCGGCCGCCCCCTTGGGTACCCCCTGCGCGAGCTCGTGCCGCGCCTCATCGAGAGCTTCTTCCACATGTCTTTGCAGACCAACCGGTCCCACCCGTCCACCGCCACCACCGATCGCCGTGCGCGTGCGGCCGCCGTCGTGCGCCCCGCACCCCTCGCCGGTCCGGCCCGCCTCCTGGTCGCTGTCCTCGCCGCCCTCGCGACGCTCGCGGCGACCCTGCTGCTCGGCGTCGCCGGCGCCGTCCCGGCCCAGGCGCACGACCGCATCATCAGCTCCGACCCGGCCGACGGCGCCCAGCTCGCCACGGCCCCCGCAGCGCTGACCATGACGTTCAGCACCGAGCCGCTCGCGGTCGAGCCCCAGGTCGTCGTGACCGACACCGCGGGGACGGTCGTCGCGCAGGGCAGCCCCACGATCGAGGGCACCTCCGCGACGTTCCCGTGGCCCGCCGAGCTGACCGGTGACACGTACACGGTCGCGTGGCGCGTCGTCTCCTCGGACGGTCATCCCATCGAGGGCACGTTCTCGTTCGCGGTCGCGGCGGCTCCCGAGCCCGCCCCGGCCCCGGCGAGCGAGGAGCCCGCGGCCGTGACGCCGTCGGCCACCGAGGACACGACGACCGAGGCGACCACCTCGGCAGTGCCCGAGGAGACCGACGACGAGGGCCGCTCGATCGCGCCGCTGCTCGTCGGGATCGGCGTGCTCGCCGCGGCGGCCGTCGTCGTCGCGGTGCTCATCGTGCGCCGCCGCCAGCAGGACTGACGGACCCCCACCCACTTCCCGGCGACTCGTCGCCCGGGCGCTCCCGCGACCCCGCTGGTCGTGCGTCCCGTCCTGCCCCGGACCGCGCACGACCCGCGCCGCGGGCCGCCCTCGCGCGCCACGACGCCGGGCCTCCTCGAAGGAACCACCATGTCTGCACGCACCACCGCTCCCACGTCCCGCACCTCGGTCCGCCCCCGCCGCACGGCCCTGCTCGGCGCGGCCGTCACGACGCTCGCGCTGCTCGCGGTCGCGGGGTGCTCGGCCTCGGCCGACACCTCGTCGGGCGCGGCCACCCCGAGCACCGCGTCCGGCAGCGCGTCGGAGGGCACGGCAGCCGACCACCTGACCGCGACCGACCCCTGGATCAAGGCGGCCGAGTCCGGCATGACCGCGGCCTTCGCCGTCCTGCACAACGACGGCGACCAGGACGTCACGGTCGTCGGCGCGACCTCCGACCTGTCTCCTGTCCAGATCCACGAGATGGCGACCGACGACTCGGGTGCCATGGTCATGCGCGAGAAGGAGGGCGGGCTGACGATCCCCGCGGGCGGCGAGCACGCGCTCGAGCCCGGCGGCGACCACCTCATGCTCATGGAGCTCTCGTCGCCCGTCGAGCCCGGGGCCGAGTACGAGGTCACGCTCGAGCTGAGCGACGGCTCGACGCTCGTCGTCACGGCCCCGGCCCGCACGTTCGCGGGGGCCAAGGAGGACTACGACGAGGGTCACGAGGGTCACGACATGAGCCACGATGGCTGACCGGGAGCCCCGCCCGGGCCCTGGCGGGCACTCCGACCACGAACCGACGCCGCCCGCGCCCTCCACCTCCCGGGCCAGGGTCTCGCGTCGCGCGTTCCTGGTCGGCGGGGCGGCCGCGGGTGCGGTCGCGGTCGCCGGTGCGGGAGGTGCGTGGGCCGGGAGGGCCACGGCTCCCGCGACGGGAGCGGCGTCGTCGGGCACCGTGACCCCGGCCGCGCTGCACGGCGACCTGCGCGTGCCCTTCCACGGTCCGCGCCAGGCGGGCGTCGAGACGCCTCCCCAGGCGTACCTGACGCTCGTGGCGCTGAACCTCGCCCCCGGCACCGACCGGGACGCGCTGGTACGGCTCATGCGGATCTGGACCGACGACGTCGTGCGCCTCACCCAGGGGCGCCCGGGCCTGACCGACACCGAGCCCGAGCTCGCGGAGGTGCCCGCGCGCCTCACGGTCACGGTGGGCTACGGCCCTGCGGTCTTCACGGCCGCGGGGCTCGACGACCGTCGTCCGGACTGGTTGAGGCCGCTCCCGGCGTTCGCCGTGGACCGGCTCGAGGACCGCTGGAACGACGGCGACCTGGTGCTCCAGGTCTGCGCCGACGACGAGGTCACGGTCTCGCACGCGGTCCGGATGCTGCTCCGCGAGGCGCGCGACCTCGCGTCCGTGCGGTGGCTGCAGAAGGGCTTCCGACGGTCCGTCGGCAGCGAGCCCGCAGGGCGGACCATGCGCAACCTCATGGGGCAGATCGACGGGACGCGGAACGTGGACCTCGTCACGGACGCCCCGCTCGTGTGGTCGGACGGCACGGACGGGTGGCTCGCGGGCGGCACGTCGATGGTCGTGCGGCGCATCCGCATGGAGCTCGACACGTGGGACGAGGTCGACCGCTCCACGCGCGAGGCCGTCATGGGGCGTCGCCTCGCCGACGGAGCACCGCTCACGGGCGCGAGGGAGCACGACGAGCCCGACCTCGAGGCGGTCGGGCCGCACGGCCTGACCGTGATCGGGCCCGCCGCGCACGTGCGGCGGGCCCGGACGAGCGACCCGGCCGAGCGGTTCCTGCGGCGCGCGTACAGCTACGACGACGCGCCCGACGTCGCGACGGACCCGGGCGCGCTCAGCAGCTCGGGCCTGGTGTTCGTGACGTTCCAGGCCGACGTCGACCGGCAGTTCGTGCCGGTCCAGCGGCGTCTCGACGAGGTGGACCTGCTCAACGAGTGGACGACGCCGATCGGTTCGGCGGTCTTCGCGGTCCCGCCGGGCTGCGCCGAGGGCGAGTTCCTGGGGCAGCCGCTGCTGGGCTGAGCGTGGCCGGACGGCCCGTGCGGGGCGCCTCGTGGGCGCTCGGCTCGGGCCGTCCTGCTGCGACCCGTGGCACCCGATGTCAGAATGTGATGCGGGTCACGTCGGCGTTCTGCATCAAACGAGGAGACCCCTCCTCTGAGTGTTGTGAGTGCTCGGTCGTCGATGGGGGTCGTGACGAGCGCGAGGGTCGGAGGCGGCCCGTGGTGTGAGCGCTGCAGGGGGGCGCTCACGCGACGGGCCGCCTCCGGCGCGTCCGGGGCAGTTCCGCGCCGTGAACGTCGAGGTGCCCGATACGCTCCCTGGCGACGGTCGGGACGCACCCGGCCGAGAGCGGGGGAGACCGTCGGTGACAGAGCTCGCTGCCGTCGCGGTCGGCGTCTACGTGGCGTCTCTCCTCGCGGTCGCCGGTGCGTGCGTCGTGCGTGCCGGGCGCAGCGAGGCGGGCACGATCCTGTTGCTCGTCGCCTCTCTCGCGGTCCTGGCCGCCGTAGGGTGCGCCAGGTCCTGGAGCAGGACGGGGACGTGGCAGGGGATGCTCCTGGTCGCGGCCTGGCTCAACGTGTCCCTCCTCGTGGGGACAGGAGGCAGCCCGATGCGCGCCCTGCTCAACAGCGCGGACCTGCGCCGCGCCCGGGGGTTCGGGCGGTGGGGTCGCGCACCGCGGCCGCTCGGTGACACGGACCGCGTCGTGCGTGGCCCGCTCCGCTGGCCGGCGCTGACGCTGTTCCTCGCGGGTGCCGGTGCCGTTCTCCTGCTGCGGCCCGAGTGGGTCGGGATCGCCTGAGAGGCTCCGCGGGCTCGCGCCCGCGACGCTCAGCGCGGCGGCGCCGTGCTGAGGCGCACCGCGAGCTCGGGCAGCACGACCTCGGGCTCGTGCACGGTCGTCGGGTCCGCGATGAGCGCGATCACGTGCTCGACCGCGAGGCGACCGGTCAGGTGGAACGGCTGGCGGACCGTGGTGAGCGGGGGAGCGCAGTACGCCGCGAGCGCGATGTCGTCCATGCCCACGACCGACACGTCCTCGGGCACCCGTCGGCCCATCTCGGTCAGGCCGCGGATCAGCCCGAACGCCATCTCGTCGCTCGCGACGAACACCGCGGTGACCTCGGGCAGGCGGCCCAGGACCAGGCCGTTGCGGTAACCCGACTCGGGGCTCCAGTCCCCGTAGAGGACCGGCGGCTCGGTGCAGCGGGCGTCCTCGAGCGCGGCCCGCCACCCGGCCGTACGTCCGTTGGCGTCGTTCCAGGACGCGGGGCCCGCGAGGTGCCACACGGTCTCGTGGCCCAGCTCGAGGAGGTGCTCGGTCGCGGCGCGGCCGGCCGCGACCTGGTCGACCGCGACGACCTCGGTCGCCGACGACTGCATGCCGTCCACGACGACCGTCGGGGTCCCGTGGATGAGGTCGCCGAGCGACTCGTCGTCGCGCACGGGCACGGCGATGACCAGGCCGTCGACGCCCTGGTCGAGGAGGCGCTCGACGGCCTGCGCGATCGACGCGGGCGAGAGCGAGGCGGTGCTCGCGGTGCTGACGAAGTAGCCGCCGTCGCGGGCCGCGCGCTGCATGCCGAGCATCATGGCGCTGCCCGAGTAGAAGTCGGTCTCGTGCGTGATGACGCCGATGGTCTTGCTGCGCCCGGTCACGAGCGCGCGGGCGAGGCTGTTGCGGCGGTAGCCGGTCTGCTCGACGGCGGCGCGCACCCGGTTGCGGGTGGTCTCGTTGACGTTGGGGTGCCCCGACAGGACGCGCGAGACGGTCTGCGCGGACACGCCGGCGACGCGGGCGACGTCGGCCATGGCGGGGCCGCGGCCTCGCGGGGGAGCGACCGTGGTGGTGCTCTGCGCCGGCTCGGACCGCTCGGACCGTGACGGTGGTTCCACGTGCTCTCCTTCGGGCGTGAGGGCCGGTCGCGGAGCGTCGGGCACCTCGGTGTGCGCGGCCACGGGTGTGCACCGCAGCGTAGTGGACGTCAACACCGCGGGCCTCCCTGGCCCACGTCGCCGTCATCCAACTGTTACCTATGTTGACCATAACAGTCAGAACATGCAGGGAAAAGTGACGGATTCACGCAGACCGAGCATCCACATGTTGCAAGGGTTGTGATCCATATCAACCCTGTGTCAGAGTGTGCCCCACGCAGACCGCGGCGCCGTCGCCGCTCCATCCTCAGCACAGTGTGGTCAGAAGGAGAGTCATGAAGTCATCGATCATCAAGGCAGCCGGGGTCGCGTCGATCCTCACCCTCACCGTGGGCGGCCTGACCGCCTGCTCGTCCGACTCGACGTCCGGCAGCGGCTCGGCCGAGGGCGACGGCAAGGTCAAGGAGGTCGAGGTCTGGACCTGGGCCGCCGGGTACGACGAGGCAGCCAAGGCGTTCAACGCCTCGCACGACGACATCCAGATCAAGTACACGCAGATCGAGCCGGGCAACAAGGGCGGCTACGACAAGGTCCGCAACTCGATCACCGCGGGCAACGCCCCGTGCCTCGCCCAGGTGGGCTACGAGACCCTCCCCAGCTTCGTCGCCGAGGGCAACGTCGTGGACGTGACCGAGTTCGCCTCGGCCGACAAGGGCCTCTACGCCCCCGCGGGCTGGGCCGGCGTCACGGTGGGCGACAAGGTCTACGGAGCTCCGCAGGACCAGGGCCCCATGGTGCTCTTCTACAACAAGACCGTCTTCGAGGCGAACGGCGTGGCCGTGCCGACCACGTGGGACGAGTACCAGGCTGCGGGCGAGCAGCTCAAGGCCGCGGGCGTCAAGCTCACGGGCACCTACGAGGACTACGACTACTCGGGCTTCGCGTGGCAGGCGGGCGCCCCCTGGTACGAGATCAAGGACGGCGCCTGGTCCATCACGCCCGACTCGCCCGAGAACCTCGACGTGGCCGACTACTGGCAGGGCCTGATCGACGCCGACCTGATCGGTGCGGGCATCTGGAGCGACGAGTGGTCCGCGGGCCTCGGTGACGGCTCGATCGCCACGATCGTGGGCGCGGCCTGGTTCTCCGGCATCCTCAAGGACTCCGCGGCGGCCTCGGCCGGCGACTGGGCCGTGGCCGAGCTCCCGCAGTGGGAGGCCGGGGACGCCAAGACCGGCAACGTGGGCGGCAGCCTCTCCGCGGTCCTCAAGGGCTGCGACGACCCCGAGGCCGCCTGGACCGTGGCCAACTGGCTCAGCACGGACCCGGGCTCGGTCGACGCCCTCATCGAGGGCGGCGGCGTCTACCCGGCCTCGCTCGCGGGGCTCGAGTCCGACCTCCTCACCTCGGGTGACGACTACTTCGGCGGCCAGGTCGTCGCCGACGTCTTCAAGACCGCCTCGGGGCAGGTCAACGAGGACTGGGCCTGGGGCCCCGGCGTCTCGACCCTGGTCGGCACGCTCGCCACGGGCATGAAGCAGGCCTACGCCAAGGAGGGCGGCGCGACCGTCGCGACCGCGCTCACGGGCGCCCGCGAGGCGACCGAGTCCGAGCTCAAGCAGCAGGGCATCGCCGTCAACGAGTGACCTGACGGCCCCGCACGACCCGCACGCACGGTGCGGCCCGGCCACGACGGCCGGGTCGCACCGGGCAGCGCGACAGCAGCACCTGAGCAGCACAGCAGCACAGCAGCAGAAGGCCCGACGACGCCACGCACCTCCGAGCACCGGTGCACCTGGGCGCGTGACGTCGTCGGGCACCACGACGCATCCCCCTGAGGAACCCACCATGACCACGAGCCTGACGTCGGCGGCACCGCCGCCGGTGGAGACCAAGCCCACGGCGGCCACGCCGCCCAGGCGGCCGCGCAGCCGGACCAGCCGGTACGCGATCTGGTTCGTCGGACCGTTCGTGGTGCTGTTCGTCGGGATGTACGTCGCACCGATCCTCTTCGCGCTCTACAAGAGCCTGTTCCGGATCCAGCGCGACGCGCTCGGTCTGGGCGGCACGCAGGAGATCTTCGACCCCCTGTTCAACTACGCGTACGCGCTGGGTGACGAGAAGTTCATCAGCTCGATCGGCCGCGTGCTGCTGTTCGGCGTGGTGCAGGTGCCCGTCATGCTGGTCCTCGCGCTCGGGATCGCGCTCCTGATCGACTCGGCCTCGGCCCGGGCCAAGGGCTTCTTCCGGCTCTCGAGCTTCGCGCCCTACGCGGTGCCGACCGTCGTCTCGGCGCTCATGTGGTCGTTCCTGTACTCGCCCACCAACGGCCCGGTCAACCAGGTGCTCGAGGTGTTCGGCATCAGCATCAACTTCCTCAGCCAGGACCTCGCGCTGTGGGCCGTCGCCAACGTCGTGACGTGGGGCTGGACGGGCTACAACATGATCATCATCTACGCCGCGCTCCAGGGGGTCCCGGGCGAGGTGCTCGAGGCCGCCAAGCTCGACGGGGCCTCGCCGTGGCGCACCGCGTGGAGCATCAAGATCCCGCTCGTGCGGCCCGCGATCCTGCTCACCACGATCTTCTCGATCATCGGCTCGGCGCAGCTCTACAACGAGCCGTTCGTGCTCAAGCAGAGCACCGGGGCGATCGACGCGAGCTACACGCCGATCATGGCCGCGCAGGCCTCGCTCCAGTCGGCCAACTACCCGTACGCCGCAGCCCAGTCGGTGCTCCTCGCCGTCGGCGTGGCCGTGCTGTCCGTCCTCTTCTTCCGTCTGACGTCCAGGAGGTCCTCGTGACCACGAGCAGCGTGCCCGTCGTGGCCGAGAAGACCGCGGGCAACCGCCTGCGCCGCAAGCGCTCCGCCCCGAAGGGGACCCCGGACGGCCTGCGCAAGGACTCGATCGAGACCACGGCCACGAGCCGCATCGCGGTCACCGCGGTGCTGGCGCTGACCGCCGTGTACTTCCTGTTCCCCCTGTGGTGGCTGTTCGTCGCGGCGACCAAGGACGCCGGGTTCACGTTCTCGGGCAGCCCGTTGTGGTTCTCGAACTTCGACCTGTTCGGCAACATCGGCGACCTGTTCGCCTACAAGGACGGGATCTTCGCCGTCTGGATGGCGAACTCGGCGCTCTACTCGATCGTCGGTGCGGGGCTCGGGACGCTCATCGCGGTCGCGACCGGCTACGCCCTGGCCAAGTACGAGTTCCGCGGCAAGGGCCTGCTGTTCGGCGTGGTCCTCGGCGCGGTCCTCATCCCCAAGGTGCTGTTCACGCTCCCGCTGTTCCTCATGTTCTCCGCGACGGGCATCGTCAACACCTACTTCGCGGTGCTCCTGCCGAGCATCGTGAGCCCGTTCGGTGTCTACCTGGGTCGCATCTTCGCCGCGAGCTCGGTGCCGGACGAGGTCATCGAGGCCGCGCGTCTCGACGGCGCGAACGAGGGCCGCATCTTCTTCGGGGTCAGCCTCAAGATGATGGCCCCCGCGCTCGTCACGATCTTCCTCTTCCAGTTCGTCGAGATCTGGAACAACTTCCTGCTCCCCTCGCAGGTCCTCATCTCCGAGAACCTGCGCCCCGTCACGGTCGGGCTGGTGAGCTGGAACGCCCTGGTCCAGGCCGGCCAGATCGAGCGGCACATGGTCATCATCGGCGCGTTCGTGGCGGTCGTCCCGCTCATCGTCGCGTTCCTCTCCCTCCAGCGCTTCTGGCGCTCCGGACTTGCAGCGGGGGCTATCAAGTGAGCCAGCACCACCCAGCCGACCGGGCCTCGGGCCCGGCCGGCGGCCGGACCCTGCGCGCCGACGGCGCGATCCGGTCGACCCTGCGCGCCGACGGCGCGACCCTCGTGCGGGACGGTGTGCCGCACCGGATGCTCTCGGGCTCGGTCCACTACTTCCGGGTCCACCCGGACCTGTGGGAGGACCGCCTCCTGCGCCTGCGTGCGATGGGCCTCAACACGGTCGACACCTACGTCCCGTGGAACTGGCACGAGGCCGCGCGCGGCACGTTCGACTTCACGGGGTGGCGCGACGTCGAGCGGTTCGTGCGCCTCGCGGGTGACCTGGGCCTCGACGTCGTGGTGCGCCCCGGGCCGTACATCTGCGCCGAGTGGGACAACGGCGGCCTGCCCGCATGGCTCACCGCAACCCCCGGGATCCGGCTGCGGTGCAGCGACGAGACCTACCTCGACGCTGTCGCGGCCTGGTTCGACGAGCTGCTTCCCCGTCTCGCTGCGCTCCAGGCGAACCGCGGCGGCCCGGTCGTGGCCGTCCAGGTCGAGAACGAGTACGGCAGCTTCGGCGACGACCACGCCTACATGGCGTGGGTCCACGACGCGCTCGTGGAGCGCGGCATCGACGAGCTCCTCTTCACGGCCGACGGCCCCACGGACCTCATGCTCGACGGCGGGACGCTTCCCGGCGTGCTGGCGGCGGCCACGTTCGGCAGCCGCCCCGGGCAGGCGCTCGACAAGCTCACCGCGCGTCGCGGCGAGCAGCCGTTCGTCTGTGCCGAGTTCTGGAACGGCTGGTTCGACCACTGGGGCGACCCGCACCACGTGCGCGGCGCGGACAGCGCCGCGGCCGACGTGCGCGAGCTCCTCGACCTCGGCGGCTCGGTGAGCCTCTACATGGCGCACGGCGGGACGAACTTCGGGCTCACCGCGGGCGCCAACCACGACGGGACCCGCCTGCAGCCGACGGTCACGAGCTACGACTCCGACGCCGCGGTGGCCGAGGACGGCAGCGTGACCCCCAAGTTCTTCGCGCTGCGCAAGGTGCTGTCCGAGCACGCGTCGCACGGGACCCGGATCCCCGAGGACGCCCAGGACGACCGGTGGATCGCGCCGTCGCCCAAGCTCGAAGCACGCACCCTGCCGCCCGTGACCACGCGCCCGCTCCTGCCCGCGCTGCGCGCATCGGGCGCCGCGACGGTCGCTCCGTCGCCGCTGACGTTCGAGCAGCTCGGCCAGAACGCCGGGCTCGTGCTCCACACGGCCACCCCGGTCCTCCCGCCCGGGGACAGCACGCTCTCGGTCCTCGGCCTGCACGACCGGGCGACGGTCTACGTCGACGGCCGCGAGGTCGGCGTCCTCGAGCGCGAGACCTCGCACCTGGGCCTCACGGTCCACGGGCACGGCGTGCCCGTGCGGGTCGAGATCCTCGTGGAGAACCTCGGGCGCATCAACTACGGGCCCCGGCTCGGCGAGCACAAGGGGATCCTGGGCGACGTCCTGGTCGAGCGCCGGATCGTGCACGGCTGGACCTCACGGTCGCTGCCGCTCGACCTGCTGACCGTGGACGGGCTGTGGGCGGCGGGCGAGCCCGACGCCGAGGCCACCCCGAGCGGGCCCCGCGACGCCGTCGGGCCGCAGGGCGTCCTGGCACGGACGACCCTCGACCTCGACGAGCCCGCCGACACCTTCCTGACCCTGCCCGGGTGGACCAAGGGCTTCGTCTGGGTCAACGACGTGCTGCTCGGCCGCTACTGGGAGCGCGGCCCCCAGCACACCCTCTACGTCCCCGCGCCGCTGCTGCGCGCGGGGAGCAACACCGTCACGGTCCTCGAGCTGCACGCGGTCGGTCACGACCTCGAGCTGACGGCCTCGGCCGTCCTGGGTGAGCCCGAGGAGTACGTCGAAGAGCTGTGACGCCCGTCGGTCGGGGGACGGCCGATGAACTGCTATCGAAGGAGATCAGCACATGGTTCGACATTCCCCTGGCCCTCGGGCCGGTTCCCAGCCGGGTGGCGCCTCGCGCCGAGCCCGCAGCCTCGTGGCCCTCGCGACCGCGGTGGTGGTGCCGTTCGCGGCGCTGCCCGCCGCGGCCGCGGCGAGCCACACCCCGGCGAGCAGCGCGACGTCGCTCTCGGCCCTCGGCTTGACGGCCGAGCAGGTCGCGGCGGCGAGCGTCGAGGGCGCGGCCACGCTGCGCTCGGCGCAGCTCGACGTCCAGGTCGCCGCGGACTTCCCGCGCGTCCTGAGCTACACCGACCGCGCGTCGGGCGCCTCGCTCGCGGGCAGCACCGCGACCGTCACGAAGGTGCGCCTCAACGGCACCGACCGCGCGGTCGTGGTCGAGGCGGGCGAGCCCGGTGAGACCAGCCGCGACTACCGCCTGACGTTCCCCGACCTCGCGGGCGTCAGCATCGACACGCGCCTCGAGGTCGAGGGCAGCGCCGTGACGTTCCGTGTCACGGGCGTGACCGACACCGCGGCGTTCCGCGTCGGGACCATCGAGGTCCCGGGGCACGACCTGCTCTCGGTCTCGTCGGCCGACCCGTCGGCCGTGGTCGCCTCGGCCGTCATCAGCCCCGACCGTGGCAAGGTCGGCGACTCCTTCACGTCCGTCACGGGGCAGACCCCCGTCAACGCGAACCCGGTCGGGTCCGCGTACGCGATCGTGAGCACGAGCGCCCTGTCGGCCACGATCGTGACCAACAGCGTCTACGACGAGGCCAACGGCAAGGCCGCCGCGGACGGCAACCGTCTGCAGCGCCAGGCGCGCGCGGCCGACGGCGGTGTGCGCGTGGGCGTCTGGAGCGGCGCGTGGACCTACCGGGCCCAGGGCTCGCCGGTCACCGAGGAGCTGCCGTACGCGACCGTCGTCGTGACGGCCGACGCCAACGCCGACGACAAGGTCGACTGGCAGGACGGCGCGATCGCCTTCCGCGCCACCGCCCCCAAGGCGCTGGGCGCCGACCAGGTCGCCGACCGCGTCGTGACCCACATCCCGTTCAACTTCGCCTCGCAGGCCACGCACCCGTTCCTGCGCACGCTCGACGACGTCAAGCGCATCTCGCTCGCGACCGACGGGCTGGGCCAGATGGCCCTCCTCAAGGGCTACGGCTCCGAGGGGCACGACTCCGCGCACCCCGACTACGGCGGCAACTACAACGAGCGCGCGGGCGGCCTCGAGGACATGAACACGCTGCTCGAGCAGGGTGGTGACTGGAACGCGGACTTCGGTGTCCACATCAACGCGACCGAGGCCTACGCCGAGGCGAACGCCTTCTCGGACGAGCTCGTCGACCCCTCGGCCAAGGGTTGGAACTGGCTCGGCCAGTCGTACTACATCGACCAGCGCCGGGACGTGAACAGCGGTGACCTGGCCGCACGCATCGGCCAGCTCGCCGACGAGACCCAGGGCAACCTCGACCTCCTCTACGTCGACGTCTACTACAACTTCGGCTGGCAGGCGCGCGCCCTCGCGGACGCGGCCCGCGCGAACGACCTCCAGATCGCGACCGAGTGGTCGGACAAGTTCGAGGCCAGCTCGCTGTGGAGCCACTGGTCCGCTGACGAGAACTACGGCGGCGCTGCGAACAAGGGCCTGAACTCCCAGATCGTGCGCTTCATCGACAACGCCGAGAAGGACACCTGGAACCCGCACCCGCTGCTCGGCAACGCGCGGCTCGTCGAGTTCGAGGGCTGGACCGGGCAGACCGACTGGAACGCGTTCTACAAGAACATCTGGACGACCAACGTCCCGACCAAGTTCCTCCAGCACCAGGAGATCGTGCGCTGGGGCACCGACCGGATCGACTTCACGGGTGACGTCTCGGCGCGCGGCACGACCGCGGCCGACCGGCAGATCCTCGTCGGGGACGCCGTCGTCGCCCAGGGCGGCACCTACCTCCTGCCGTGGAACGCGTCCGACGCCCCCGGGCTCGAGGGCGAGGCCGCCGAGGGCAGCAAGCTCTACCACTACAACCCGGCCGGCGGCTCGACCACGTGGACGCTCACGGACGAGTTCTCCGGGGCCACGAGCCTGACCGTGTACAAGCTCACGACGACGGGCCGCGAGAAGGTCGCGGACGTCCCGGTCACGGGCGGCAAGGTCACGGTCGAGGCGACCGCGGGCCAGCCCTACGTGCTGTACCCGCAGGGAGTCACGACGCCCACGGCCGACGACGTCGCGTGGGGAACCGCGAGCGGCATCGTCGACCCCGGCTTCAACGCCGCGACGCTCGACGCGTACGAGACGACCGGCACCACGGGGATCGAGACGCTGTCCAACGGGCAGCGCGTCGCGACGCTCGGTGCGGGCGCCTCGTCGCTGAGCCAGCAGCTCGGTGAGCTCTCGACCGGGACCTACGCCGTGAGCGCGTGGGTCGAGGTCCAGCCCGGGAAGTCCCGCTCGACCACCCTGTCGGTCTCGGGCGAGGGCGTCGCGCAGACCGCGAGCACCGTCGTCGAGCGCTCGACCGCGAAGAACCTGGTCGCGGCCGACGAGAAGAACAACCGCTACTACCAGCGCGTCCAGGTGCTCGTCGACGTCACGGGCCCTGCCCGTCCGACGCTGACGGTCGCCGCCTCGGCGGGCGACGCCGTCGTGCGGGTCGACGACCTGCGCGTCGTGAGCGCCACGCGCTCGGTAGCCCCGGCCGTCGAGGGCGAGACCGGCACGGTCGTCGCGTTCGAGGACTTCGAGAACGTGCCCCAGGGCTGGGGACCGTTCGTCAAGGGCGACGCGGGCGGCGTGACCGACCCGCGCACGCACATCGCCAAGCGCAACGCCCCGTACACGCAGGCCGGCTGGAACGGCAAGTTCGTCGACGACGCGCTGTCCGGAGACTGGTCGCTCAAGGCGCACGAGGAGAACAAGGGCCTCGTCTACCGCACGGTGCCCAGCACCGTGAAGCTCGAGGCCGGGCGCCAGTACCGCGTGACCTTCGACTACCAGTCGGGCAACGGCGGCGAGTACCAGTGGGTCACGGGCTACGACTCGGTCGCGAGCGGCGCCCCGGCGTCGGTCGAGACCCACGCGACCCCGCTGGGTCAGCAGCGCACGACCGCGACGTTCTCCGAGGACGTCGTGGCGAGCGGCTGCGGTGACACCTGGGTGGGGCTGCGCAAGCTCACGGCGGGCGGCAACCAGTCCGACCTGATCCTCGACGACTTCCGCGTCGTGGACCTGGGCCCGGCCGAGGCCACCCCGGCCTGCGCGTCGCTGACCGTGTCCCCGGGACCGGTCGCGTTCGAGCCCGACGTCGCGAGCACCGTCACGACGCGCCTCACGGTCCACGAGCCCGTGGCCGTCGCCGACGTCGCCGTGACGCTCGACGTGCCCGAGGGCTGGGAGGTCGAGGCGACCAACGCCTCGACCGCGGCGACGCTCCCGGCCGGCGGCGTCCTGACCACGACGTGGAAGGTCACCCCGCACGGCAAGATCACCGCCGACGCCTACACGCTCACCTCGGGCGGAACGTACACGACCACGACTGCGCCCGTCGGCAAGCGGTCGGTCGAGGCCGGCCAGTCGGTGTGGGTCGTCGTGCCGCCGAACGGTGGCGAGAACTGGGTCAGCGACCTGCCGTTCGTCTCGACGACCAACGGGTGGGGACCGGTCGAGCGCGACCTGTCCAACGGCGAGCAGGGCGAGAAGGACGGCAAGCCGCTCACGCTGCGCGGCGTCGTCCACGAGAAGGGCCTCGGCACGCACGCGAGCTCGTCCGTGCGGGTCTTCCTCGCGGCGCAGTGCGACGCGTTCACGGCGACGGTGGGCGTCGACGACGTCCAGGGCACCAAGGGCACGGTGCAGTTCAAGGTCGTGGGTGACGGCACCCAGCTCGCCCAGACCGAGGTGCTCAAGGGCGGCGGCAAGACCGTCGACCTGAACGTCCCGGTCACCGGCGTCCGCTACCTCGACCTGATCGTGGCCGACGGTGGCGACGGCAACGGCAACGACCACGCCGACTGGGGCTCCGCCAAGGTGTCCTGCGCCGACCCGGTCGAGCCCGAGCCCGAGCTCGAGGTCACCACGACGGCCAAGGCCCAGTGCACGGCCTCGCGCGTCCAGCTCGCGGTCCGCGCGGTCAACGAGGAGGACTTCCCGGTCGACGTGAAGATCACCACGCCGTTCGGCACCAAGACCTTCCAGCAGGTCCAGCCGGGCAAGAGCGCCAGCCAGACGTTCGCGACCCGCAAGGACGCGATCGAGGCGGGCACGGCGACCGTGACCGCGACCGCCACGGTCGACGGCAAGGAGGTCACGACCACGATCGAGAGCGAGTACGCGGCCACGAGCTGCGGCTAGCCCGCGAGGCGTCCGCCGGGGGTGCTCCCGGCGGACGGTCGGCGCACGGCGTGAGCCGCGCGTCGAGCACCACGAGCAAGGCCCCGGGACCCATGACGGCTCCCGGGGCCTTCCTCGTCGTCAGACCGCGTCGGTGCGCGCGCCGAGCCAGGGTGCGAGCACGTCCTCGCGACCGAGCCAGCGCAGCCCGCCGTCGGCGACCTCGTCGCGCGTCGCGAGGATCTCGGCGAACGCCGCGAGCAGCTCGTCGCGGTCGTCGGCCGAGTCGGACGCGCCCGTGAGGACGAGCCGGGTCCGGGGCGCGAGGTCCTCCCACGTCCCGATCTCGCCGATGCTCAGCTGGCCGCCCGCGCCGTCCCAGGCGCACATCGAGTCGGGCCGGTTGGGCACCCAGAACACGCCGCGGCTGCGCAGCCGCCCGGTCCCGAGGCGCCGGACCTGGTGCAGGAGCCGCTCGGGGTCGAACGGCAGGTCGGAGGCCAGGTCGAGCGTCCAGGTCCCCGTCTCCTCGTCCTGCCCGACGACGGCGCGCACCCCGAGCGGGTGCCCGCGCCGCTCGGCGCGGGCCGCGTCGTGCGTCGCGGAGGACAGGTCCGCGAAGCGCAGCCCGTCGAGGCCGTCGAGGCGGGTCGAGTCGTCTGCCCGGAGCCTGTCGACGAGCCCGGACCCGGTGCGTGAACCCGCGCGTCGCCTGTCCTGCGCCGCGCGGTCCGCCGCGGGTGCTCCCGGGTGGGAGGCGCCGTCGGGCAGGGCGCGTCGGGTGGGCGTGCCGGGACCGTCCAGGGCCAGGTCCGGCACGCCCGTCGTGACCACGAGGTCGGCGTACTCGACCTGGGCCGCGAGCACCTCGCCGACCGAACGGTGGTCGGCGGCAGCGAGGGCGAGGCCGCGCTCCTCGAGCAGGTCGTCGTCGAGGAGGTCGGTCTCGACCGCGGCGAGGTCGACGACCGTGAGGACCGTGGCGAGCCGCAGCCCGTCGAGCGCGCCGCCGGGCGTTGTCGCGCCGCCCAGGGCGCGTGCGACCGGCAGCGGCTCGGCCGAGACGGGCAGGGCGAGGAGCACCTGGTCCCAGCGCCCGTCGCGCGCGAGGTCGCGCAGCGTGGGGATCGCGTCCTCGCGGACCGCGCACGACAGGCACGCGTGCTCGAGGTCGACGAGCGTGTCCTCGACGACCCCGGTCGCGTCCACGACGAGGCGGCGCAGGGTCCCGTCCTCGGCCCGGATGTCGTGGCGCAGGACGACCGACCGCGGGGTGTCGGTCACGAGCCCGAAGACCGTGGTGTCGCGCAGCACCGGGTCGATCGTGGCGAGCACGCTGAGCGGGACGCGGCCCGGTGAGGCCGCGCTGCGGCTCGCTGCCGTGCCGGGGGCACCGGGAATATCTGCGGGCATCTGGACGCTCCACCTCTACAGAGAACGGTTCTCATCAGTCGAGAGCATACCTCTTGACGAGAATGGTTCTCATTAAGTATTCTCGGGTCCCACGACCCACCGAAGGGAAGCTCATGTCCGCCGTCTGCCAGGTGCTCGGCACCTCGCCGGGGTTCGGCCGCTCGATCTCGCACTCGCACGTGCGGACCAGGCGACGCTTCGACCCCAACATCCAGCACAAGCGCTACTGGGTGCCGTCACTGGGCCGGCATGTCAGGCTGAGAGTGAGCGCCCAGGGGATCAGGACGATCGACCGTCGAGGGATCGACGCGGTCGTCGCACGCATCATCGCTCGAGGGGAGAAGGTCTGATGGCTGCACGCACCGAGCTGCGACCCGTGGTCAGGCTGCGCTCGACCGCAGGGACCGGGTACACGTACGTGACCCGCAAGAACCGCCGGAACGACCCGGACCGGCTGACCCTGCTCAAGTACGACCCGGTCGCCCGGGCACACGTCGCGTTCCGCGAGGAACGGTAAGGGGAGCCGCATGGCCAAGAAGTCCAAGATCGCGCGCAACGAGCAGCGCGAGGTGATCGTCGCCCGGTACGCCGAGCGGCGCGCCGAGCTCAAGAAGATCATCGCGTCGCCCAGCGCCTCGGAGGCGGAGAAGGAGGCCGCCGCGACCGAGCTGCGCAAGCAGCCGCGCGACGCGAGCGCGACCCGCCTGCGCAACCGCGACGTGGTCGACGGTCGTCCGCGCGCGTACAACCGGCGCTTCGGCCTCTCCCGCATCAGGCTGCGCGACATGGCGCACCGCGGAGAGCTGCCGGGCGTCACCAAGTCCAGCTGGTAGTCGACACCCGTCGAGAGCCCAGCAGTCGAGAGTCGTAGAGGAGCACCCATGAAGAAGGACATCCACCCCGAGTACGGACCGGTCGTGTTCCGCGACATCTCGGCCGACTTCGCGTTCCTGACGCGGTCGACGCTCGCGGGGACCAGCGCATCGGGTCCGGGCCGCCCGGACAAGACGATCGTGTGGACGGACGGCAACACCTACCCGGTCGTCGACGTCGACATCTCGAGCGCGAGCCACCCGTTCTACACGGGCACCGCGCGCGTCGTGGACACCGCAGGGCGGGTCGAGAAGTTCCGTCAGCGTTACGGCAAGGGCGCCACGGGAGGCGCCGCGAAGAGCGACGGTCGCTGAGTCGTCGTCCGGCACGGCCGGCGTCCTCGGCAGGGCGTCGTGACCGTGGTCGGGAGAGCCGCTCACCCTGCGGGGTGGGCGGCTCTCGGCGTGCCGGGGGCTGCCGGGCGGTGCTGATCGAGGGTGCGGAGGGCCTCGTCGGACGCCGCGCTCGTGTGCGGATCTTGTGCGCAGGGGCCGTCGTGGAGGCGTCGGGGGCGTTCAGTGGGTCACATCTGGGGCAAAACAGGCAAGATTCCGCGCTCAGAGAAACGCGGTCGGCGCGGAAACGCGCGCAAACCCCCGTAGATTCCTTAGTGTTGTCCACGAAGTCCCGCCTCACGGCTGGCAAACTGAGACCTCAACGTCGCGCGGTGCCCACCGCGAGGCGTGAACCGATGAAGGGATCCGCATGTCGCTCAACAAGTCTGAGCTCGTCTCGGCCATCGCCGAGAAGTCCGGCCTCAAGAAGGCCGACGCTGAGAACGCCCTCAACGCGTTCCAGGAAGTCCTCGTCGAGTCGCTCGCCAACGGCGAGGCCGTCAAGGTCACCGGTCTGCTCTCGGTCGAGCGCGTCGAGCGTGCCGCTCGCACGGGCCGCAACCCCCGCACCGGCGAGGAGATCCAGATCCCCGCAGGCTTCGGTGTCAAGATCAGCGCAGGCAGCCTCCTGAAGAAGGCCGTCACCAAGTGATCCCCGCGGCGCGCTGAGGCGTGCCGCACCGCGGGGCCGCGCCCCGCACCATCCACACAGGCCCGGGTGCCCGAC
>NZ_JBHXBO010000043.1:0-23489 GCF_042726775.1 Oerskovia sp. NPDC060287 | reverse complement strand
GCTCGACTACACGACCGAGCTCGAGAACACGCTCAACGTGCAGGGCGCTCTCGCGCACGCCGCGCACCAGCAGGACGGCGGCCAGCAGCATCACCACGACGGCCGGGAGGTTGACCACACCGCCCTCGCCGGGCGGGTTGGAGAGCGCCTCGGGCAGCCGCAGCCCGACCAGGCTGTGCAGCAGTTCGTTGAGGTACTGCTCGTGCGCCGCGGCGACCGCTGCAGCGCGCACGGCCGCGGAGTCCTCCGCGGTCAGCGTGCGGTCGGCGCCCCGCAGGCGCAGCGAGAACGCGAGCGACTTCTTGCCCTCGCCCACCTGGGGGCCGGTGTAGACGTCGAAGAGCGCGAGGTCCTCGAGCAGGTCGCCCGCACCCTCCTCGATCGCGGCACGCACGGCCGAGGCCGGCACGGAGGCGTCGACGACGAGCGCCAGGTCCTCCTTCGCGAGCGGGAACGACGAGACGGGAGCCGCCTGGACCGGCTGCTCCGGGGCGGCGGCGATCAGGGCGTCCAGATCGACCTCGAACGCGACGGTCCGCGCGGGCAGGCCGAGCGTCTCGAGCACCTTGGGGTGCAGCTCGCCTGCGTGCCCGACGACGGTCCCGTCCGACAGCTCGAGCCTCGCCGTCCGACCCGGGTGCCACGGCGCGTGGTCGTGGTCGGCGACGACGACCACGTCGACCCCCGCACGCTCGGCCACGAGCTCGGCGGCCGCGAGCGCGTCCGTCCAGTCCGCGGCGCGGCCGGCGCCCCACCAGCCCGACGCCTCGCGCTGCCCCGTGAGGACTCCCGCGACACGGCGCGGCTGCGGCGGGACCGCTGCCTGCAGCGTGGCCAGGTCGGCCTCGCTCGGGCGAGCACCGCCCGGCAGCTGCGGGGCGGCGGGAGCACCGGCGACCGGACGGGTCACGAGGCCGATCTCGAAGATCGCGAGGTCCGCGTTGCCTCGTCCCACGTTGCGCTTGACCGTGCCGAGCAACGTGGTGAGCAGGTTCGTCCGCATCTCGGGGTGGTCGTCCGCGAGCGGGTTGACCAGCCGCAGCGCGCGACGGCGCTCGTCGTCCGCGGGCAGGCGCAGGTCGTCGTGCGCCTGGGGGTTCACGAACGGGTAGCTCAGCGTCTCGACGAACCCGGCCTCCGCGAGGGCGCGCGCGACCGAGCGGCGGAGCCGCTGCGCGGTCGTCAACCCACGACCGGCCGGGGCCGGCGGCAGGATCGACGGGATCTTGTCGTAGCCGACGAGGCGGGCGATCTCCTCGACGAGCTCGGCGGCCCCGGTCAGGTCCGGGCGCCACGTGGGCGGGGTGACCTCGAGGGTCGTGCCGCCGTCGAGGTCGCGGACCGTGCAGCCGATCTCGACGAGGACGCCGCGGACCTGCTCCGAGGTGTACGCCACCCCGACGAGCCTCTCGGCCTCGCCGATCGGGAAGACGACGGGCGTGACGGGGGCGACCGTGTTGAGGTCGCTCACCGCCAGGTCCGCAGTGCCTCCACCGAGCTCGACGAGCAGCTCCACCACGCGCTGGGCCGCGACGGGCGGCAGCGCGGGGTCGGCGCCACGTTCGAAGCGCTTGGCCGCCTCGGAGGGCAGCTTGTGGCGACGGGCCGAGCGCGCGACCGTGACGGGGTCGAAGTGCGCGGCCTCGACCAGGACGTCGGTCGTGTTCTCGCCGACCTCGCTCGAGGCCCCACCCATGACGCCCGCGATCCCGAGCACCCGCGACGCGCGAGAGCCCTCGGGCGAGTCGGTGATGAGCAGGTCCTCGACGTCGAGGCGGCGGTCGACACCGTCGAGCGTCGTGAGCCGCTCCCCCGCGTGCGCCCGGCGCACGACGATCGGGCCCGCGACCTTCGAGAGGTCGTACGCGTGCAGCGGCTGGCCGAGGTCGAGCATGACGTAGTTCGTGATGTCGACCGCGAGCGAGATGGGCCGCATGCCCGCCTGCGTCAGGCGTCGCTGCATCCAGGCCGGCGTCGGCGCCTGCGGGTCGATGCCCCGCACGATGCGCGTGACGAACCGGTCGCAACCGGTCACGCCGTGGATCGGCGCCTCGTCCTCGACCTCGACCGGGAAGCCGTCGGGCGTCACGCCCGGCAGGTCGCCCGACGGGAGGCCGCGGTCCGTGAAGGCCGCGCCCGTGGAGTGCGAGAACTCGCGCGCGACGCCCCGGTAGGAGAAGCAGTACCCGCGGTCCGGCGTCACGTTGATCTCGAGGACCTCGTCACCGAGGCCCAGGAGCTCGAGCGCGTCCGTGCCGGGCGTCGTGTCGTAGCCCGTCTCCGGGGAGTACCCGTAGCGGTCGAGCACGATGATGCCGTCGTGGTCCTGCCCCAGACCGAGCTCCTTGGCCGAGCAGATCATGCCGTCCGAGACGTGGCCGTAGGTCTTGCGGCTCGCGATGGGGAACGGTCCTGGCAGCACGGCCCCGGGCAGGGCGACGACGACGCGGTCACCCGGGCCGAAGTTGTGCGCGCCGCAGATGATGCCGCGCGGCGTCCCGCCCTCGGCCACGGGGACGCCGTCGACGTTGTGCGCCCCGACGTCGACCTGGCACCAGTTGATGACCTTGCCGTTCTTCTGCTCCTCGGGCTCGACCGAGACGACCTGGCCCACGACGAGCGGGCCCGTGACGGACGACCCGTGGATCGCCTCCTCCTCGAGGCCCACCTTCACGAGCGCGGCGGCCAGCGTCTCGGCCGTCAGGTCAGCAGGCAGCTCGACGTGCTCGCCGAGCCAGTCGATGACGATGTTCGGCATCAGATCCCCATTCCGAACTGGGTCGAGAAGCGGACGTCGCCCTCCACCATGTCGTGCATGTCAGCAATTCCGTGGCGCAGCATGAGCGTGCGCTCGATGCCCATGCCGAACGCGAAGCCCGAGTAGACCTCGGGGTCGATCCCCGCCGAGCGCAGGACGTTGGGGTTGACCATGCCGCAGCCGCCCCACTCGATCCAGCCGGCCCCGCCCTTCTTCTGGGGGAACCACAGGTCCATCTCGGCGCTGGGCTCGGTGAAGGGGAAGAACGACGGGCGCAGGCGCGTGCGGGCCTCGGGACCGAACATCGCCTTCGCGAAGTGGTCCAGGGTGCCGAGCAGGTGCGCCATGGTCAGGCCCTTGTCGACCGCGAGGCCCTCGACCTGGTGGAACACGGGCGTGTGGGTCGCGTCGAGCTCGTCGGTGCGGAACACCTTGCCGGGGCACGCGATGTACACGGGGAGCTCGCGCTCGAGGAGCGTACGGGCCTGGACCGGCGACGTGTGCGTGCGCAGCACGAGGTTCGACGGTTCGCCCGGCTCGCCGTCCGGACCCGCCGGGGTCTGGAGGAAGAACGTGTCCTGCATCTGACGGGCCGGGTGGTCCGGACCGAAGTTCAGGGCGTCGAAGTTGAACCACTCGGCCTCGATCTCCGGGCCTTCGGCGATCTCCCAGCCCATGGCCGTGAAGAAGTCGGCCGCGCGCTCCTGGAGCGTCTCGAGCGGGTGACGTGCCCCCGAGGGGGCACGGTCGACGGGCAGCGTCACGTCGACGGACTCCTCGACGAGGACCCGCTCGTCGCGCTCGGCCTCGAGGACCTGGGTGCGCGCGGCGAGCGCCTGGTTGAGGCGCCCGCGGATCGGGCCGAGGAGCTTGCCCGCGGCAGCCTTGTCGGCGGGGGCGAGCTGGCCGATCTGGCGGTTGGCGAGAGCGAGGGCGCTGCGGTCGCCGGTGTGCTGCAGACGCACCGACTTCAGCTCGTCGAGGTCGCGGGCGGCCTCGACGGCCGCGAGGGCCTCGGAGAGGACGACCTCGAGCGCGGGGCCGTCGAGGGGCGACGGCGCAGCGGGCTGTACCGGATCAGGGGTGGACATGCGTGCCTTCCTGGCGGGATCGGGACCGGACGCGCAGAGGTCACCTCGCGCGTCCAACTGAAGATTCTAGAGCGCCCGCCGGGGCACGACCGGTCGATCCGCGGCCGCCGTGCGGCGACCGGTGGTCGACGTGCGCAGCGTCAGCCGCGCGGCCCTCGAGCGGGCCACGTAAATCGGCGATCATCGCGCTGCATGTCCCCATCGTCCCACACGCGGTCCGGACGCGACGGAGCCTCGGTCCGGACGCGAGCGAGAGTGCGGCGCGGCGCAGATCGGCGCTGCCAGGCGCAGACCGAGAGGTCGGCGGTGGCGGTGAGAGACTGGACGACGTGAGACGGCGGCACGACACGGACCACCACCGGTACGGCCCGGGCCGCGACGGTCCGGACGACGCCTGGCCAACCTACCCCGCCGGTACTCCCGGCCCGCCCGACCCGCTCTCGGCGACCAGGGACGCGGAGCTCACCGGCCCGGCGGCTCCCCCACCCGAGACGCGCCCCGCGGACGCCGCACCCCACCGCGCGCCGGACGCTCCACCGTCGGGCTCGGTCGAGGCGCGTGGGCCCCACGCCGCCCCGGCCGCACGGACGAGGCGGACGGCCTCTCGCCCGACGACGGACGACGAGCCGCCCGCCGGGTTCTGGCGGACGGCTCGGTGGGCGCTCGTGCTCGGCGCCGTGGTGGGCGCGGTCTACCTCGGGACGAGCTCGGCACGCGGGCTGACGCTCGACGACGCGGCGGTGTTCCTGCCCGTCGGGGCCGGAGGCATGGCCCTGTGCGTCTCGACGGTCGCGACGGTCGTCGCCTGGGTCGTCCGGTACGTCACGACCCGCCGTCGCACGGACGCTCTCCTTGTGCCCGGCGCCCTGCGCGGCTGGACCCGCGCGTACGGGCTGCTGCTCGGCTTCATGGTCGCCGCGTTCGTCTGGGCCGGCGCCCAGGGCTGACCCGGCTCGTCAGCGACGCACGCCGAGCGGCGACGTCCGCACGACCTCGTAGAGCGGGCCGCCGCTGCGCCCCGCCCCGGGGGTCGACTCGACCAGGCACAGCTCGTCGGCCGTGAAGCGCGGTCCCTCGTAGACCGCGAGAGCGTGCGCCAGCTCGGCGAGGCCCGGCCCCGTGGGGCGCGGGTCGGTCTTGCGCCGACCGTTCTTGCGCGGCCCGGAGGCACGCGCCACGGTCAGGTGGGCGCGCTGGCGCGGTCGCCGGTCGAGGCGCAGCCCGACGCCGGAGGCCGCTTCCGCGGTCGCGGCGCTCAGGCGACGGAGCGCCTCCGCGTCGCCACCCACCCCCGCGAACAGGATGCGGTCCTCGAAGGTCCCGGCCCCGCGCAGGTGCAGCGTCAGGGGCTCGGTCGCCTCCGCGACCTCGTCGAGGGCACGCCCCAGGTCGTCGACCGCACCGTCCGCGACCTCGCCGAAGAACGCGACCGTCAGGTGCATGAGGTCGCGCGGCGTCCAGCGGACCGAGGGTCGACCGTCGTCGGGTGCGACCGCACCGAGCGCTGACAGCGCGAGGTCGAGGTGGGCGAGGGCATCGTCCGAGGGATACAGGGCGGCGAAGAGACGCACCGACCGTCCCCTCACGCGTTCCCGTCCGTGGTGCGCGGTCGGTGCGCCCTGCTCGAGGCGTAGAGGCACACCGTCGCGGCCGTGGCGAGGTTGAGCGACTCGGCCAGGCCGCGGAGCGGGACGCTCACGACCTCGTCGGCCAGCTCGCGGTCCTCGGGCGGCAGCCCCCAGGCCTCGTTGCCGAAGACCCACGCGGTGGGACGGGCGAGGTCGGGCGTGCCGATGGGCGCGGCGCCCGCCACGTCGAGGAGGTCGTCGAGGTCGTGGTCGCCGCCGCCGTCCGCTGCGAGGACCGTGAGCCCGGCGGCGCGCAGCGCGTCGACGGTCTCCGCGAGACCCGCACCGGTCACGACCGGGAGGTGGAACAGGGATCCCGCCGTCGAACGCACGACCTTGGGGTTGTGCACGTCGACGCTCTCGCCCGCGAGCACCACCAGGTCCGCCCCGGCGGCGTCGGCCGCCCGGACGACCGTCCCGGCGTTGCCCGGGTCGCGGACGGTCGCGAGGACCGCGACGAGCCGGGGCCGCCGCGTGAGCACGTCGTCGAGCGTGAGCTGCTCGATCCGGACCACGGCCAGGATGCCCTGGGCGTCCTGGCTCATGGCCTCGAACGCCTCAGGCGTCGTGAGGTGCACGTACAGGCGCTGGTCGAGGGCGTCGTCGACGATCTTCGCGTAGCGTTCGGCTGCCGACGGGGTCACGTACACGTCACGCACCAGGTGCGCGCCGTGCCGGACGGCCTCGCGCACCCCCTGCGGTCCCTCGACGAGGAACTGCTGGTGGCGCAGACGCGCCGGACGCCCGGACAGTGCCCGGACCGCCTTGACCCTGTCGCTCCGAGGATTCCAGACCTCGGGAACGCGGTGGGAGAACGGTACGGGGCGACCTGAGGACAGATCGTTCACTGTGCGGGCGTCCGGTGAGAAGAGTCGCTGCTCGATGATCAGGCAGCAGCCTTGGGGGCGTTCACGTCAGCAGGCAGCGCGTCCTTGGCGGCCTGGACGAGCGCGTTGAAGACGGTCACGTCGTTGACCGCGAGGTCCGCGAGCACGCGACGGTCGACCTCGATGCCAGCGGCCTTGAGGCCCTGGATGAGGCGGTTGTACGTCAGGCCCTGGGCGCGCGACGCAGCGTTGATGCGCTGGATCCACAGACGACGGAAGTCGCCCTTGCGCGCCTTGCGGTCACGGTAGGAGTAGACGAGGGAGTGGGTGACCTGCTCCTTCGCCTTCCGGTAGAGACGCGAACGCTGGCCGCGGTAACCCGCAGCGCGCTCGAGAGTTGTACGGCGCTTCTTCTGGGCGTTGACCGCCCGCTTCACGCGTGCCACGTGATGCTCCTTGCAGTTCGGGGCTCAGGTAGGGATTCAGCGATGATCAGCACCGGGGTGCGACCACCAGGCAGATCACTTACCGAGCAGCTTCTTGATCTTCTTGACGTCTGCGGGGGCGACGACCTGGTCAGCAGACAGGCGACGCGTGCGCGTGCTCGACTTGTGCTCGAGCAGGTGGCGCTTGTTGGCCTGCTCGCGCATGACCTTGCCGCTGCCGGTGATGCGGAACCGCTTCTTGGCGCCGGAGTGCGTCTTGTTCTTCGGCATGGCTGCCGTTTCTCCTTTGTCTGGTCGAGATCCCGGGAGGGACCCGACGTGTTCGGGCCGGGGCCGGTGGGCCTGGCTCGGTGTCAGTTGGTCAGCTGGGCTTGCCGCCGGGCTTCGGCTTGGCAGCCGTGCCGGGCTTGGGCGCTGCCGGCCGCGGGGCCGGAGGCTTGGGCATGGCGGCCGGCTTCGGCACCGCGATCGGCTTGGGGGCCGAGACGGGCTTGGGCGCGGCAGCCGGCGCGGCCGGAGCAGCAGTCCTGGGGGCTGCCGGAGCCTTGGGAGCCGAGGTGCGAGGCGCGGCCTTGGGGGCAGAAGCGCGGGGCGCTGCTGCCTTGGGGGCTGCTGCGGGAGCGGCCTCGGCGACGGGCGCCGGTGCGGGCTCGGGAGCGGCGGCAGCCTTGACCGCAGCAGCGGCCTCGGCGGAAGCGACCATCTCCGCGGCCTCGGCGACCTGTACCTCGAAAGGCACGTCGTTGCCGTCCGCGGGCTCCTCGGAGACCTCGACGGGGGCGGCCTTGGCGGCCGACTTCGTCTGACGAGGCTCGGCCTCCTGGGCGCGACGACGCTGCTCGTTCTTGGCTTCGGCCTTCTTCTTGACCGGGCCGAGCACCATGATCATGTTGCGCCCGTCCTGCTTGGGCGCGCTCTCGACGAAGCCGAGCTCCGCGACGTCCTCCGCGAGGCGCTGCAGGAGACGGATACCCATCTCCGGGCGCGACTGCTCACGGCCGCGGAACATGATCATGACCTTGACCTTGTCGCCCGCTGCGAGGAAGCGCTCGACGTGGCCCTTCTTGGTGCCGTAGTCGTGCGGGTCGATCTTCAGACGGAAACGGATCTCCTTGAGGACCGTGTTCGCCTGGTTGCGGCGAGCCTCACGGGCCTTCATGTCCGACTCGTACTTGAACTTGCCGAAGTCCATGAGCTTGCACACCGGCGGGCGTGCGTCGGGGGCGACCTCCACCAGGTCGAGGTCAGCGTCCTGGGCAAGGCTCAGGGCGACCTCAATGCGGACGACGCCGACCTGCTCCCCACCTGGGCCGACAAGTCGGACCTCGGGGACACGGATCCGATCGTTGATGCGAGGCTCGCTGATGTGATGCTCCTAGGAAGTCGTCGGTAGACCACCAGGAACGGGAAAGGCCCCCGTCCCAGAGCGCAGGGAGGAGGCCATCGATCGGGTCGTCGCGGGTGCGACGAACACACCGTCGCGTCACCGTGAAGAACGGCGACGCTCCGGACCGAGACCCGGCCTCTGTCGCGACGATCGTCAGCAGTTGAAGCTCAGGTGGGATGGAATCCACTTTGCGCACCCGTACGTCCCTCGAAGCGCCTGCTGGAGCCTCGACAAGAACCTACGGGTCGGTCAGCGACCAACAATAGCACGCACCGGCCGGAGCCTTCGTCGCCGCAAGGCGGACGCCCGGCCCGCCCGACCACCCCAGGACCCGCGCCGCCCCGCGGGCGCGACGAGCGTTCACGTCGACGACACGCACTGGACATCCTCCATTGTTGGAACTCTTCCAGAAAGTGTGGTTAGAGTAGGACCGTGCCGATCGACAAGACGCTCCGCCCCGCGGACCACGAGACCGAGCTCCGCGACAGCGGGCTCCGCGTCACGGCTGCCCGTCTGGCGGTGCTCGACGTCGTGACCCGGCAGCAGCACGCCGACGCGGACGACGTCCTGCGGGCCACCCGCGAGGCCCTCGGGTCGGTGTCCGTCCAGGCGGTCTACGACGTCCTGAACGCGCTCACGGACCACGGTCTGCTCCGGCGGATCGCGCCGGCGGGCCACCCGGCGCGCTACGAGCGCAGGCTGGGCGACAACCACCACCACGTCGTGTGCCGCTCGTGCGGTGCGGTCGCCGACATCGACTGCGCGGTCGGTCACGCACCCTGCCTGACACCGAGCGGGAACAACGGCTTCACGATCGACACGGCCGAGGTCACGTACTGGGGCCTGTGCCCCGACTGCGCGGCCTGACGCCCGCCACCGCACCACGGCCACCCCGAGCCCCCCACCGCTCCCCGGAGCACCTGTCCCTACCGCCCCCTACCCACGAGCAGGCACCGGGCCCAGAGCCCCTCACCTGAAGGAGAAGACGATGACGAACACCCCCTTCACCACCACGCAGACGGGCACCCCCGTCCCGAGCGACGCCCACTCCCTGACCTCCGGGGCGGACGGCGCGACCGCGCTGCACGACCGCTACCTGGTCGAGAAGCTCGCGCAGTTCAACCGCGAGCGCATCCCGGAGCGCATCGTCCACGCCAAGGGCGGCGGCGCGTTCGGCGAGTTCGTCGTGACCGAGGACGTCTCGGCCTACACGCGTGCGGCCGTGTTCCAGCCGGGCGCGCGGACCGAGACCCTCCAGCGCTTCTCGAGCGTCGCGGGCGAGCAGGGCTCCCCCGACACCTGGCGCGACGTGCGCGGCTTCTCGGTAAAGTTCTACACGACCGAGGGCAACTACGACATCGTCGGCAACAACACCCCCGTCTTCTTCATCCGGGACGGCATCAAGTTCCCGGACTTCATCCACTCGCAGAAGCGCCTGCCGGGCTCGGGTCTGCGCGACGCAGACATGCAGTGGGACTTCTGGACCCTGTCCCCCGAGTCCGCGCACCAGGTGACCTACCTCATGGGTGACCGTGGCCTGCCGCGCTCGTGGCGCGAGATGCCGGGCTTCGGCTCGCACACCTACCAGTGGATCAACGCGGCGGGCGAGCGCTTCTGGGTCAAGTACCACTTCACGTCGAACCAGGGCAACGTCGAGATGGAGGGCTCGGAGGCCGAGCTCATCGCGGGCGCCGACGCCGACTACTACCGTCGCGACCTGTACGAGGCCATCGAGGCCGGCAACTTCCCGTCGTGGGACCTGCACGTCCAGGTCATGCCGTACGAGGACGCCAAGACGTACCGCTTCAACCCGTTCGACCTGACGAAGGTCTGGCCGCACGCCGACTACCCGCTCATCAAGGTCGGGACGCACACGCTCAACCGCAACCCGCAGAACTTCTTCGCGGAGATCGAGCAGGCGGCGTTCTCGCCCGCCAACACGGTCCCGGGCATCGACATCAGCCCCGACAAGATGCTCATGGCCCGCGTGTTCTCCTACCCGGACGCGCAGCGCTACCGCGTGGGCACCAACTACAACCAGATCCCGGTCAACGCCCCGCACGCCGCGCCGGTGCACAACTACTCGCAGGACGGCGCCCAGCGTCACGGGTTCAACTCCCCCTCGACGCCGGTCTACGCCCCCAACAGCCTGGGCGGCCCCGTGGCCGACGAGGCGCGCGCCGGGGTCGGCTCCTGGGAGTCGGACGGTGAGCTGACGCGGGCCGCGGCGACGCTGCACGCCGAGGACGACGACTTCGGCCAGGCCGGCACGCTCTACCGCGAGGTGTTCGACGACGCGGCCAAGGCTCGCTTCCTCGAGACCATCACGGGTGCCGTCGGCGGTGTCCAGAGCCCTGTGATCCGTGAGCGCGCGATCCAGTACTGGACGAACGTGGACGCGAACCTCGGGGCGGCCCTGCGCAGCGCCCTCGAGGCCGCTCCGCTCGCTGCGGACGAGGACGGCGTCACGTCGGAGCCCGCGCACTCCTGACGCGGGTCCCCTGACCGGCGCGACGTCGTCGGGCAGGAGCCCTGTGCACCACCCCGGAGGCCGGGTCCGCTCAGCGGGCCCGGCCTCCGGGCGTGCGGCCGCCGCCCGCCCGCCGTGGCGAGCACCTGCCAGGTCAGCGCTTGGCACACTATTCCTATCGCGAGGCGCGCGAGGCCCGACGGCGCAGCCCGCCTCGACCGGCCGTGTCCCCCCGGACCGGGCCCGGGCCGGCGACGGGCCGCCCGGGGTCCCCGCACAGCCCATGCTCTGGAAGGATGGAGCCATGACAACCGAGAACGACCCCACCACCCAGGACGCCACCCGGGACATCGCGGACGTCGCGGCCGTCGAGGTCATCACCTCGGCCGCGGTCCACCTCATGAGCGCCGCGGCCGTCAAGTGCGGCCTGGCCGAGGACGCCGCCGAGAAGGGTCACCTGGACCTCGACGAGGCGCGCAAGCTCATCAACGCGCTCGCCGCCCTCGTGACCGCGTCCGCCCCGGACATCGGCAACCAGCACGCACGCTCGCTGCGCGACGGCCTGCGCACGCTCCAGCTCGCGTTCCGCGAGGCCTCGGTCTACCCCGACGCCCTCGGCGAGGGCCCGGGCGAGAAGTACACGGGCGCGGTCAGTTGAGCACCCCGTCGGGCGGGCAGCCGACGCCTCCCCCGCCGTCCAGCGCGCACGGGGGCCACGGCGTCGTGCCCCCGCCCGACGGTCGGGCGACTCCTCCCCCGCCCGCACCTCCCGGTGTCCCGCCGGCGCAGGCGCAGACCCCGGCGCCGGCACAGCCCTGGGCCTCCGACGACGTCTCCCCGCAGATGTCCGCCTACCAGGCAGCGGCCACGCTGCCCGGTGCGGGCCCTGCGGGCCCCACCGGCGGCCCCCCGTCGGGCAGCGCGAAGCGCGGCCGCCCGGGGCGCGGCAAGACCGTCGCGATCGTGGTCCTGAGCCTCGCGCTGCTCGCGTCGCTCGGCCTCGGTGCG
The DNA here is from genome assembly GCF_042726775.1 of Oerskovia sp. NPDC060287. Taxonomy (NCBI): domain Bacteria; kingdom Bacillati; phylum Actinomycetota; class Actinomycetes; order Micrococcales; family Cellulomonadaceae; genus Oerskovia; species Oerskovia sp. NPDC060287. Next base: position 11,874 of record NZ_JBHXBO010000043.1, on the reverse strand, counting down.
TACCTCCTGGTCACGACGCTGAGCTGGCAGGACCGCAGCGCGCAGTGGGAGTCCGAGGCGCGGGGGCTGGGCGAGGACGTCGCCCAGCTCACGGCCGACCTCGACGGCGCCAACACCGAGCTCGAGTCGGCCCGCACGCAGCTCGCGACCACGCAGGAGCGCATCACCGAGCTCGCGAACGAGAAGGCGCAGCTCGGCGACGAGAACGTGGCCTCGCAGCAGTACCTCGACTACCAGGCCCGCATCTCCGAGGCCGCCGGCACGGTCGCCGCCGCCCTCGGGCAGTGCACCACGGCGCAGGACGAGCTCATCGGCTACCTCAACAACCGCGACGCCTACAACCCCGACGACCTCGCCCGGTTCGCGACCCAGGTCGACGGGCTGTGCAAGGCCGCGACCGACGCGAACACCGAGCTCCAGAAGGAGCTCAACAAGTGAGGCCGACGACCGCCGGGCGTCGCCGCCCGCGGCGACCGGCCGCGCTGCTCGCGGGCGTCCCGCTGCTCGCGGCCCTGGTCACGGGCTGCGGGGTGCTGCCCGAGCTGCCCGAGCCCATGCCCAGCTCGGTCGTGCCCAGCTTCGCCCAGCAGGCCGAGCCCGTGGGCTCGGAGAACCTCTCCCCGGACGGGTTCGACGCGGTCAAGCGCATGGCCGTACGCATCCGCAACGTCGGGTGCTCGTCGCTCTCGACCGGGTCGGGGTTCGCGCTCGACGACCGCACGCTCATCACGAACAAGCACGTCGTGGAGGGCTCCAAGTCGCTCCAGGTGCTGACGTACGACGGGCGCGACATCAAGGTCGAGACCGCCAGCGCGGCGGGTCTCGCGGACCTCGCGATCGTCCGCACGAGCGACGACCTGCCCTCGGCCCCGACCCTCGCCGCGGCCGACCCGGTCCAGGGCGAGGCCGTGACGGTCGTGGGATACCCCGAGGGCGGGCAGCTCACGGTCACTCAGGGCACGGTCGTGGGCACCACCACGGACCCGCTGCACTCGAACCTCGGCGAGGTCCTCGTGACCGACGCGCAGGTCGAGCCCGGCAGCTCGGGCTCCGCGGCGCTCAACGCGGACGGCGAGGTGATCGGCGTCGTGTACGCGAAGTCGAGCAACGCCTCGCTGCTCGTCCCGGTCTCGACGCTGCGGTCGATGCTCGACGACACCTCGGCCTTCGCACCCTTGCCCGCCTGCTCGTAGGCTGCGAAGCATGAGCAACGACGCGAGCACGGCAGGACGGCCCGACCCCACGTTCGTCACGCGAGCGGCGAACGACGCCTTCTCGGTGCGCAAGGTCTTCGGTGAGGCCTACGAGCGCGACGGGACGCTCGTGGTGCCGGTGGCCAAGGTGTGGGGCGGCACCGGCACGGGCTACGGGTACGGGGTCGGATCCTCGGCGGACGGCGCCGGGAAGCGGGGCGACGAGGGCGCGGCCGCCGCTCCCGACGCAGGCGAGGGGGCCGGTGGCGGCGGGGGCTACGGCATGAGCGTGCGCCCGCTGGGCGTGTACGTCGTGGGCCCCGACGGTGCACGGTGGCACCCCGCGCTCGACCTCAACAGGGTCGTCCTGGGGGGGCAGGTCGTGGCCGTCGTGCTCGCCCTGGTGGGCGGCTGGGTCCTGGGACGCCGCCGCCGCTGAGCGGTCCGCGCCGTCGGGCAGCTCGCAGGATGCCCGACGGCGCAGCACGGCTGGGTCAGTCGGCGCGGCCGATGCGCAGCTCGAGCGAGTCGACGCGCTCGGAGATCACGTCGCTGCCCGCGAGGGCCGCGTTGACCTGGGCCAGGACCGCGTCGAGACCTCGTCGGTCCAGGCCCGAGTCGATCGCCAGGACGACCGCGACCTCGGCGCTGCGCCCCGTCTCGGCGCGGACGGCCGCGACGTGCTCGACTCCCGAGACCGCGCCCGCGATCGCGTCCGCGACGTCCTCCACGACCTGACCGTCGGCCACGGCCGGGGCCCACTCCTTGCCCTGCGCGAGCGCCCACACCGCGGGACGCGGGATCAGGACCGTGACCGGGCCCGACGGGTCGAGGACCAGCAGCGACCAGTCCTCGCTCACGGCCGACAGCGCGGCGCGCGGCGCGTCCACGGGGACCGGGCGAGCGTCGGGCCGCCAGGCGGCCATGCTCGCGACGCTCGAGAACACCGGGAGCGCACGCCGGCCGTCGGGGGCCTCGAGCGCGACGACACCGGCCGCGGCCTCCTTGTCGACCTTCTGCCCGTGCTCACCCTCGCCCGCCGTGACGAGCTCGGCGAGGATCGGGATCAGCAGGCGCGAGCGGCCGAGCTGCGCGACGACCTGGGTCAGGCTCGCCCCGCCCTCGACGAACGCCGCGAGGACCGCGGTCAGCGCCGGGTCGGCCGAGCCGTCGTCCCCGGAGAAACCGGAGGACGGCGGCAGCGCCTTGCCCTTCGACAGCGGCGCCGCACCGTGCTCGGACGCGTGGGCGTGACCGGCGTGCGGGTCCGAGGTCACGGACGGCCTGCCACGTCGAGGGCCTGCGGCAGCGTGAAGGCACCCGCGTAGAGCGCCTTGCCGACGATCGCACCCTCGATGCCCTCGCCGACCAGGGCGCGCAGCGCCTCGAGGTCCGCCAGGCTCGAGATCCCGCCCGAGGCGATCACGGGCGCGTCGGTGCGCGAGGCGACCTCGCGCAGCAGGTCGACGTTCGGGCCGCGCAGCGTCCCGTCCTTGGTCACGTCGGTCACGACGTAGCGCGAGCAACCGGCCGCGTCGAGACGTTCGAGGACCTCCCAGAGGTCACCGCCCTCCTGGGTCCAGCCGCGCGCCGCGAGGGTCGTGCCGCGCACGTCGAGCCCGACGGCGATCGCGTCGCCGTGCTCGGCGATGACCTTCGCGGTCCACTCGGGGTTCTCGAGGGCGGCCGTGCCCAGGTTGACGCGCGAGCAGCCCGTCGCCAGGGCGCGAGCGAGCGACTCGTCGTCACGGATGCCCCCCGAGAGCTCGACCTTGACGTCGAGGCGCGCGACGACGTCGGCCAGCAGCTCGGCGTTGGACCCGCGACCGAAGGCCGCGTCGAGGTCGACGAGGTGCACCCACTCGGCTCCCCCGGCCTGCCAGTCGAGAGCGGCCGACAGCGGGTCGCCGTACGAGGTCTCCGAGCCGGCCTCCCCCTGGACGAGGCGCACCGCCTGCCCGGCGGCGACGTCGACGGCGGGCAGCAGGACGAGACGATCGGTCATGAGGGGTCCTTCCGAGGGAATGCACGAGAACGATGGACGAGAGGGAGGGTCGGGCAGGGTCGTGGATCCCACCCGGGACGGTTCAGAGCGAGCGGACCCAGTTCTCCAGGAGGGCCGCACCGGCGTCGCCGGACTTCTCCGGGTGGAACTGGGTCGCGCTCAGCGGGCCGTTCTCGACGGCCGCGACGAACGGGCCCCCGTGGTCGGACCAGGTGACGAGCGGGGCGCGGAACGCGGGCCCCACGGGCTCGTCGACCCCGAGCGGGAAGCGGCGGGCCGCGTACGAGTGCACGAAGTAGAAGCGCTCGTCGGCGATGCCGTCGAAGAGCACCGAGCCCTCGGGCACCTGGACGGTGTCCCAGCCCATGTGCGGGACGACGGGCGCGTCGAGGCGGTCGACGATGCCAGGCCACTCGCCGAGCCCCTCGGTGAGGGTCCCGTGCTCGTCGCCCTCGTCGAACATGACCTGCATGCCGACGCAGATCCCGAGCACCGCACGGCCGCCGGCCAGGCGGCGCTCGACGATCTGGTCGCCCCGCACGGCCTTGAGCCCGGCCATGACGGCAGCGAACGCGCCCACGCCCGGGACGACGAGCCCGTCGGCCTCCGAGGCGCGCGCCCGGTCGGCCGTGAGCTCGACCTGCGCCCCGACCCGCTCGAGCGCACGGACGGCCGAGCGGACGTTGCCGAAGCCGTAGTCGAGGACGACGACCGCGGGTCCGACGCTCACTTCTTGCGCGCCTTGCGGGCGGTCGACGTCAGCAGGCGCATGGCCTTCCAGCGCGAGATCCCCGAGCTCGGGACGACTCCCGAGAGCTCGGCGACGGTCGTCTGGCCCGTGACGAGGTCCTCGAGCTCCTCGGGCGCACCGCCGAGCACGAGCCCCGGGGCGAGCACGTCGCCCTCGACGCCGTCCTGCCAGCGCGTCGCGCTGAGCTGCTCGCCGCGGCGCGTGAGCAGGATGAGCGGGACGCCCTTGACGAGGGTCGAGACGGCGGCCGCGGCACGCTGCGGCGCGTCGCCCGACAGGTCGCGCAGGACCGCCAGCGCACCGATCTCGGTGGGCACGGCGTCGATCTCGAGCTGCGCGAGCGAGCAGGCGGCTGCCAGGGGCTCGGCACCCGCGATCTGGGTCACGAGGACCGCGAGCTCGGGGTCGGAGGACGGGGAGAGCAGGCTCGAGATGTCGTCCGGGATCACCAGGTCCAGCTCGGGCTCTTCGGGGTTCTGCGGGGTGGTCATGTCGTCCGTCTCGGTCGTCCGCGGCGTGTGGTCGCCGCGGGGCTGGTCGACGGGTCCGTGGCTGGGCTCGTGGCCGCCCTCGGACCCGTCGGGCTGTGCGGGGGTCGTGGGCTCGGGGCTCACAACGCGCCCTTGGTCGACGGGATGCCGTCGACCCGGGCGTCGGGCGCCACGGCGAAGCGCAGCGCACGGGCGAGGGCCTTGAACTGCGCCTCCACGATGTGGTGGGGGTCGCGGCCCGAGAGCACGCGCACGTGGATGCAGATCGCGGCGTGGTGCGCGATCGACTCGAGCACGTGGCGCGTGAGCGACCCCGTGAAGTGCCCGCCGATCAGGTGGTACTCCTGGCCCGCGGGCTCGCCCTCGTGCACGAGGTACGGGCGGCCCGAGACGTCGACGACCGCGAGCGCGAGCGCCTCGTCGAGCGGCACCATGGCGTCGCCGAAGCGGGAGATGCCCGCCTTGTCGCCGAGCGCGATCTTGAGCGCCTCGCCGATCGTGATCGCGACGTCCTCGACCGTGTGGTGCGCGTCGATGTGCGTGTCGCCCGTGGCCCGGACCGTGAGGTCGATGAGCGAGTGCTTGCCGAGGGCCGTCAGCATGTGGTCGTAGAACGGGACGGTCGTCGAGATGTCCGTCTTCCCGGTCCCGTCGAGGTCCAGCTCGACGAGCACGCTCGACTCCGACGTCGCGCGCTCGATGCGCGCGGTGCGCTTCACAGTCCTGCCACCTCCACCAGGGCGTCCTTGAACGCCGTCATCTCCTGCGGTGTGCCGATCGACACCCGCAGCCAACCTTCGGGACCAGTCTCCCGGATGAGGACGCCTCGATCCAACAGGCCCTGCCAGACCGCGTGGCGGTCCGGGAAGGTACCGAACAGGACGAAGTTCGCGTCCGAGTCGGCGACCTGCAGCGGGGCGCCGCCCAGGGCCGCGGGGCGCTGGGCCCGCAGCCAGGTCACGGTCGCGTCCCGCTCGGCCCGCAGCGCGTCGACCTGGGCCAGCAGCGAGGACGAGTGCTTGAGGGCAGCGCGCGCGACCGCCTGGGTCGCCGCCGACAGGTGGTACGGCAGGCGCACGACGCGCAGCGCGTCGACCAGCGTGGTCGACGCGGCGAGGTAGCCGACGCGTGCACCCGCGAGCGCGAACGCCTTGGACATGGTGCGCGAGACCGCGAGGTTGGGGTAGCGCTCGAGCAGCTCGAGCGCCGAGGGGACGCCCGCGCGGCGGAACTCTCCGTAGGCCTCGTCGACCACGACGACGGCCGAGGTCCCCGGCTCGGCGCCGTGCGGGGTGACCGCGAGCGCCGCCTCGCACACGGCCTCGACGACCTCGCGTGTCAGGGCCGTGCCCGTCGGGTTGTTGGGGCTGGCCAGGAGGATCACCGAGGGGGCGTGCGCGACGATCGCTGCGCGCGCGGCCTCGGGGTCGAGCGTGAAGTCCTCCGCACGCCGCCCCGTCACCCAGGCGGTCGAGGTGTCGCGGGCGTACTCGGGGTACATCGAGTAGGTCGGCGCGAACGACAGCGCGGTGCGCCCGGGTCCGCCGAAGGCCTGGAGCAGGTGGAGCATGACCTCGTTGGAGCCGTTCGCGGCCCAGACCTGCTCGGGGGCAACGCGCACGCCCGACTCCCCCGCGAGGTAGTCGGCGAGGTCCTGGCGCAGGCCGAGGAAGTCGCGGTCGGGGTAGCGGTTGAGCGTGGCAGCGGCCTCGGCGACGTCCGCGGCGATGGTCGCCACGACTTCGGCCGAGGGCGCGTAGGGGTTCTCGTTGACGTTGAGCAGGACGGGCACGTCGAGCTGCGGGGCCCCGTACGGCTCGATCCCCGCGTGCTCGGGTCGCACCGGGAGGCGCACCTGCGCCACGGCGTGCGTGCGGGCCTGCGAGATGGAGGCACCCGCCCGGGGTGCGTCGTCCGGGGACTCGAGAAGAGGAGTGGTCACCAGGACAGTCTACGAAGCCGTCCGTGCCGGACGGGTGGACGTCCGGCAGGCGGTCGGTGGACCTGCCCGCCGCGGGCGGTGCCGACGGTCGTCCGACGGCGCGACCGTGCAGTGAGCCGACGGCGTGACCACGCAGTGAGCCGACGGCGTGACCACGCAGTGAGCACGTCAGGCGGTGACGACGTCGGTGCCGCTCACCGTGACGGCGAGGCGGGGCAGGGGCGTGGGCGCCGGGCCGGCGATCACGTCGCCCGTGCTCAGGTCGAAGCGGGAACCGTGGCACGGGCAGTCGAGCTCGCCGTCTCCCGGCGCGACCGTGCAGCCCTGGTGCGTGCAGATCGCGCTGAAGGCCTCGAACGTCCCCTCCTCGGGCTGGGTCACGAGGTAGGGCGCACCGTCGACCTGGACCGACACGGCACCTCCCACGGGCACGTCGCCCGTGGCGGTGACCACGGTGCCCGACGGCGCGGCCGCCGTCCCGCTCGTCCCGCTGCCCCCGCCCGTGGTCCCGGTGGTACCTGCCCCGCCCCCGCCGCCCGAGCAGGCCGCGAGCACCAGGGCGCCTGCGCCCGCTCCCGCCGACACGAGGAGCGAGCGCCGCGAGAGGAGGTCGCACGCCGGACGGCCGACGTTCCGAGCAGGAGCCGGGCTAGCTGTCGGCGGAGCGGCCGTGGGCGGCCGCTCCGGGCCGGGCGCCCTGGCCGGCGTGGTGGCCGGCGTGGCGGCGGGCGCCCCCGCCTGCGTCGCGAGAGAGGTCGCCTGCGTGGTCGAGGTCCTCATGGTCACCCTCCGCCGTGCGTCCGGGGTCGAGAAGTCTTTCAATTGAAGCATCGGGCCCGGCGCCACGCGCGAGCGCGCGACGTCCCGTCCGGGCATCCCGCCCACCCGCACCAGAGCACTCGGAGCACCCCATGGCCGCGTCCGAACCCCCGCCCGCCGCAGGCTCGAGCCCGGGGGGATCCCCGCCGTCGGGCACGCCGCCCGTGCCCCCGCCGCTGCCGCGCGGCGCATGGCTGCTGCGCGGCGTGACGGCCGCGGGGCTGCTGCTCTCGGCCGACGTCCACCTGTTCCTCTACGTCCAGGGGTACCAGGACATCGAGGTCGTCGGACCGCTGTTCCTGCTCAACGCGGTCGCGGGGTTCGTGCTCGGTCTGCTCGTGCTGGTCTGGCGCCACTGGCTGCCGCTGCTGGGGGCGATCGGGTTCTCGGTCGCGACGCTCGGCGCGTTCTACCTCTCGACGACGGTCGGGTTCTTCAGCGTGGAAGAGACGGTCGGCGGGGTCCAGCAGGTCACGGCGGCCGTGAGCGAGTGGGTCGCGCTCGTCGGTGCGCTGCTGGCGCTCGTGGTCGAGCGCCATCGGGCGACCGGACGGTCCAGAAGCACCCCCTGACCTGCACAGACATCGCTTGTGACGGTTTTCACAAAGGAGTTCGTCCTTTCTGTCCGACGCTGGACGGGCGCCCCTCCGCCCCCTCGGTTACGGTCGAGTCGTCGGACACCACAGGACGCGGAGCGCGTCCCGTCGCACCCGTCGACCCGCGGGTGGACCCCGCCCGGTGTCCGCTCCTGGAGGAGAGCCATGAGCACCATGAAGGCAGCCGTCGTCCACACGTTCGCCGAGCCGCTCACGATCGACGAGATCGAGGTCCCCACCCCCGGACCCCACGAAGCACTCGTCAAGGTCGACTACACGGGCGTGTGTCACACCGACCTGCACGCCGCCCACGGCGACTGGCCCGTCAAGCCCAGCCCCCCGTTCGTCCCCGGGCACGAGGGCGTCGGGACCGTGGTCGCGGTCGGCGACCAGGTCACCCGCGTCAAGGTCGGCGACAAGGTCGGCAACGCCTGGCTGTGGAGCGCGTGCGGCGAGTGCGAGTACTGCGAGACCGGGTGGGAGACGCTCTGCCCCCAGCAGAAGAACGGCGGGTACTCGGTCGACGGCTCGTTCGGCCAGTACATGCTGGTCGACTCGCGTTACGCCCCGATCATCCCCGAGGGCGTCGAGGACGCGGCCGTCGGCCCCATCCTGTGCGCGGGTGTCACGGTCTACAAGGGCCTCAAGCAGACGGACACGAAGCCCGGCGAGTGGGTCCTGATCTCGGGCATCGGCGGCCTGGGGCACATCGCGGTCCAGTACGCCGTGGCCATGGGGCGCCGCGTCGCCGCGGTCGACGTGGACGACGAGAAGCTGGCCCTGGCCCGCAAGCACGGCGCCGAGGTCACGGTCAACGCGGCCACCTCGGCAGACCCTGCGGCCGAGCTCCAGGAGAAGACCGGGGGCGGCGTGCACGGCGCGCTCGTGACCGCGGTCAACGCCCACGCCTTCCCGCAGGCCGTCGGTGCGCTGCGCCGCGGTGGCACGGTCGCCCTCGTCGGGCTACCGCCCGAGAAGTTCCCGCTCGACATCTTCACGACCGTCCTGTTCGGCCTCACGGTCCGCGGCTCGATCGTCGGGACGCGCAAGGACATGGCCGAGGCGCTCGACTTCTTCGCCCGCGGGAAGGTCAACCCGACGTACACCGTGCGCCCGTTGAGCGACATCAACGACATCTTCAGCGAGATGGAGGCGGGCAAGATCGACGGCCGCGTCGTCATGGACATGCACTCCTGACGAGGCTCTCGCGGGGCCGCCTGCCCGGGCCCTGACCACCACCTGTCCGGTCATGAGGCCCGGTGCGGTCCGACGGATCTCCGTGGGACCGCACCGGGCCGAGCTCGTGGCGCGTCACCGCGCGGCGCCGCACGGCGCCCCGCCGGCGACCGGCCTGTGCACCGAGCACGCGGTGTCCCACCCTGCGCCTACGATCGCTGGGTGACCTCGTTCCCCCGTGACCAGCACGACCCGTACGCAGACCTCCCCCCCGACTTCGCGTCGGAGCCACCTGCCGACCTGTACGACGAGCCCCCGGTCCCCGACGACGCGGGGGCCGCCCCGCGGCGCGCGCACACCGGCGCGGGCGCGGCCCGCCCGTCGCCCACCGCGACGGAGCCCGCCGCCGAGCCGTCTCCCGGTGCGGCGTCCGACGCCGTCGCGGCGGCCGACGCCGCGCGGCTCGCCAAGGTGGCCATGCTGCGCAGTCTCCTCGAGGGCAAGGACCTGCGCGAGGAGGCAGAGACCGCGCTGCGCTCGCTCGTCGGCCGCGAGGACGCGAGGCTGCGCGACGACCAGTGGCTCGCGATCGAGGCCCTGGTCGCGTTCCGCCGTCGGGCCCTCGTGGTCCAGCGCACCGGGTGGGGCAAGTCGGCCGTCTACTTCGTCGCGACCTCGCTGCTGCGCTCGCGGGGCGCGGGGCCCACGGTCATCGTCTCGCCTCTCCTGGCCCTGATGCGCGACCAGATCTCTGCCGCGGCCCGCGCCGGGATCCGCGCCGTGACGATCAACTCGTCGAACATGACCGAGTGGGACGAGGTGCACGCCGCGATCGCCGCAGGAGAGGTCGACGTCCTGCTCTGCTCGCCCGAGCGGCTCAACAACCCCGGCTTCCGTGACGAGGTGCTCCCCCGGCTCGCAGCCGACGCGGGCCTCGTGGTCATCGACGAGGCGCACTGCATCTCGGACTGGGGCCACGACTTCCGTCCCGACTACCGCCGCATCCGCACGCTCCTGGCCGACCTTCCCCCGGGCATCCCGGTGCTCGCCACGACCGCGACCGCCAACGAGCGCGTGACCGCCGACGTCGCCGAGCAGCTCGGCGTCACGGGCGCGTCGGTCGCCGCCGCGGCGAGCGGGACGGGGGCCACGGAGAACCCGGGCGCCCCGCGCGAGGACGTGCTCGTGCTGCGGGGCGGTCTCGACCGCGAGTCGCTCCACCTGGCCGTGCTGAACCTGCCGGACCAGCCGAGCCGCATCGCGTGGCTCGCCGAGACGCTCCAGGACGTGGACGGCTCGGGGATCGTCTACTGCCTCACGGTCTCGGCCGCCGAGCAGGTCGCGAGCCAGCTCCGGGCGGCCGGCCTGGCCGTGGCCGCGTACACGGGCCAGACCGACACGACCGAGCGCGAGCAGCTCGAGGCCGACCTCAAGGAGAACCGGGTCAAGGCGCTCATCGCGACCTCGGCGCTCGGCATGGGCTTCGACAAGCCGGACCTCGCCTTCGTCGTGCACCTGGGCGCCCCTTCGTCTCCCATCGCGTACTACCAGCAGGTCGGTCGTGCCGGGCGTGGGGTGGACAGCGCGGTCGTGGTGCTGCTGCCCGGCGAGGAGGACCGTCGCATCTGGGAGTACTTCGGGTCGCTCGCGTTCCCGGCCGAGCGTCAGGTCCGCGAGACCCTCGCCGCGCTCGAGGCGGGGGGCGGGGCACAGTCCGTCGCGGCCCTCGAGACGCAGGTCGACCTCAAGCGCTCACGCCTCGAGACCATGCTCAAGGTCCTCGACGTCGACGGCGCGGTCCGTCGCGTCAAGGGCGGCTGGATCTCGACGGGTCAGCCCTGGGTCTACGACGCGGACCGCTACGCGCGCGTCGAGCAGACCCGGCTCGCCGAGCAGCGCTCGATGATCGACTACGAGGCCACGACGGGCTGCCGCATGGCGTTCCTGCGCGCTGCCCTCGACGACCCCGAGCTCGAGCCCGGCTGGACGTGCGGTCGCTGCGACCGGTGCGGCGGGGTCGACCTGCCGGCCGCTCCCGACGCCGAGGCGGTGTCCGCGGCGCGCGCCGACATGGACCGACCGGGCGTCGAGGTCGTCGCCCGCCGCCAGTGGCCCACGGGTCTCGACCGGCTGGGCCTCGACCTCAAGGGACGCCTGTCCCCCGAGGAGCTCGCGTCACCGGGCCGGGCCGTCGCCCGCCTCGACGGGCTCGGCTGGTCGGGCCCGCTCCGGGAGCTCTTCGCCCCGGGCGTGCCCGACGGCGAGACTCCCGTCGCGCTGCGTCGCGCGGCCGCGCGCGTGCTCGACGAGTGGGACGCGCTCTACACGACCCCTCCCGTGTCCGACGACGACGTGGCACCGGTCGACGGTGCCACGGCGGCCGACGGGACCGGGACTCCCACGCGCAAGCTCCTGCTCGACGGCGTCGTGTCGGTGCGGTCGGCCACGCGCCCCCAGCTCGTCCAGCACCTGGCGGGCGGGCTCGCGCGCTACCTCGAGCGCCCGCTCGTCGGGAGCATCGGCCCCGTGCCGGGGCACGAGCAGCCCGGACGGCACGACGTGAACTCGGCCATGCGCCTGGCGGGGGTCGTCGAACGTCTCCGGCTCGAGCTCTCGGGCCCCGCGATGGCGGGCCTCGCGGGTCGCCGCATCCTCCTGGTCGACGACTACACCGACTCGGGCTGGACCCTCACGGTCGCGGCCCGACTGCTGCGCCAGGCGGGCGCCGCGGCGGTCTACCCGTTCGTGCTCGGGGTGCGCTGACGTCCTGCTCCCGACGCACGAGGGCGGGGCGCGGACCGGAGAGACTCTCCCGTCCACGGCGGGTCCGGGTGGAAGTCGCCGACGGGCAGGACGGGCAGCACCGCAGGTGTCCGGGCGACCGCGGCCAAGCGGGCATCC
>NZ_JBHXBO010000042.1:0-23590 GCF_042726775.1 Oerskovia sp. NPDC060287 | reverse complement strand
CCCGGCTGCTCCGCACCCGGTGGCAGGTCAGCGGCGGTCCGTCAGGCCAGGCGCGTCATCCAGCCGTGCCGGTCGGCCGCACGGCCGTTCTGGATGTCGGTGAGCTCGCCGCGGATCGCGAGCGTGAGCTCACCCGCGCCGCCGTCGGCGATCGTGTGGTCGAAGTTCGACCCGCCCAGACGACCGATCGGCGTGACGACCGCCGCGGTCCCGCACGCGAAGACCTCGGTCACGGCGCCCGAGCGGATGTCGGCCAGGAGCTCCTCGAGCGGGATGCGACGCTCGTTCACGTCGTGCCCGCGGTCCGTGAGGAGCTGGATGATCGACGAGCGCGTCACGCCCTCGAGGATCGAGCCCGTGAGCTCGGGGGTCTCGACCGAGCCGTCCGCCTTGACGACGAACACGTTCATGCCGCCGAGCTCCTCGAGGAAGGTGTTCGTCGACGAGTCGAGGAAGCAGACCTGCTCGAAGCCCTTCTCCTGCGCGAGCGTCTGCGGCAGGAGACTCGAGGCGTAGTTGCCGCCGCACTTGGCGTCTCCCGTGCCTCCCGCGCCGGCGCGGCTGTACTCGCGGTCGACCCAGATCGAGACGGGCTTGACGCCCCCCGAGAAGTACGGGCCCACGGGCGAGGCGATCACGAGGTACTCGGCCTCGAGCGAGGCGCGCACACCCAGGAACGACTCCGAGGCGTACATGAACGGACGCAGGTAGAGGCTCGCCTCCTCGCCGTCCGGGACCCACTCGATGTCGGTGCGCACGAGCGCCGTGATCGAGCCGATGAAGTCGTCCACCGAGAGCGCGGGGAGCGCGAGACGGTGGGCCGAGCGGGCGAAGCGGGCTGCGTTGGCCTCAGGACGGAAGGTCCACACGGACCCGTCCTGATGGCGGTACGCCTTGAGACCCTCGAAGATCTCCTGGGCGTAGTGCAGGACCGCGGTGGCCGGGTCGAGCTGGAGCGGACCGTACTTCTCGATGCGGCGGTCGATCCAGCCGTCGGTCGCGTTCCAGCTGATCCGGGCCATGTGGTCCGAGAACACGGTGCCGAACTTGGGGGCGGCGATCGCTGCGGCCCTCGCCTCGGGAGAGGTGGGGGTGTCCGAGGGACGGATGTCGAAGAGCGCGACGAGGTCCTCGGCCGAGGAAGCGGGCTGCGCTGTGAGGGGGGAAGTCATGTCATGGGCCTTTCACCTGGCGACCCGGGTGGGTTCCTCGCCTAGTTTTCCATGACGGAGCGCCTCGTGGCGCCCGCAGGGCGGGCGAGAACTCCCGGGTCTTCGAAGAGGACGTGGGAGCGGTGAGGACGGCAGAGGGTGCGCGCCGCCGTCCGACCCCCGCGCGGGGGGACGAACGGCGGCGCGACGGCGAATCGGGGACCGATCAGCCGGCGACGCGGGCGGCGAGCTCGCGCCCCACCTCGGCCGTCGACCGTACTCGGCTCCCCCGCTCGGCGAGGTCCGCGGCGACCGCGGCCTCGACGCGCTGCGACTGCTCGGTCAGGCCGAGGTGGTCGAGCAGCATCGCGACGGACAGGACCGTGGCGGTGGGGTCCGCCTTGCCCTGGCCCGCGATGTCGGGGGCCGAGCCGTGCACCGGCTCGAACATGGAGGGGGCCGTGCGGTCCGGGTTGATGTTGGCCGAGGCTGCGAGGCCGATGCCGCCCGTGATCGCGGCGGCCTGGTCCGTCAGGATGTCGCCGAACAGGTTGTCGGTGACGATGACGTCGAATCGCGACGGGTTCGTCGTGAGGAAGATCGTGGCGGCGTCCACGTGCAGGTAGTCCGTGGTGACGTCCGGGAACTCGGCGTTGACGGCCTCGACCGTGCGGCGCCACAGGTGGCCGGCGTGGACCAGGACGTTGTGCTTGTGCACGAGCGTCAGGTGCTTGCGGGGGCGCGCCTGGGCGCGGGCGAACGCGTCGCGCACGACACGCTCGACGCCGAACGCGGTGTTCACGGAGACCTCGGTCGCGATCTCGTGCGGCGTGCCGACGCGCAGCGCGCCGCCGTTGCCGACGTACGGCCCCTCGGTGCCCTCGCGGACGACGACGAAGTCGATCTCGCCCGGGTCTGCCAGCGGGGACTTCACGCCGGGGTACAGCTTGCCCGGGCGGAGGTTGACGTAGTGGTCCAGCGCGAAGCGCAGCTTGAGCAGCAGGCCGCGCTCGAGGACGCCCGACGGGACCGTGGGGTCGCCGATCGCGCCCAGGAGGATCGCGTCGTGGGTGCGGATGGCCGCGAGGTCCTCGTCGGTGAGGGTCTCGCCGGTCGCGTGCCAGCGGCGCGCACCCAGGTCGAAGGGGGTCGTGGAGACCTTGACGTCGGAGCCCGTGAGAGCCGCCTCGAGGACCGCGAGGCCCTGCTCGACGACCTCGATGCCGATGCCGTCTCCGGCCACCACTGCCAGTTCGATGTTGCGCGTCATGCGACGAACGCTACGCCCGGGCGCCAGTCCTCGGGACGCCCATCTCACCCCTCGAACGCTCCCGACGGCGCGATCCGCGGGTTTCCGCGGCCCTCCGCGATGCGGCGCGCCGGGATGCGCTCTCATCGCTGCCAACGAGCGCAGCGCGCCTCGGCGATGGTGTACAAGCGGTCGATCCGGGCCCCTGAGGGCTGCGCCGCGTCCCGACTTGCACAAATCGTCAGAGTAGGGAACTCTTAGGAAACTTTCCTAAGACGCTGGCAGAGAGGCCGCAACGACGTGTCCCGCACGCACATCCCAGGAACACCGGGACTGCTCCGCACGATCAACGACCGCGCGGCGCTCGAGCTCCTGCTCGACACCGGCCCCATGACGCGGTCCCAGATCGGCGACCTCACCGGCGTCTCCCGCCCTACATCCTCCCAGATCGTCGCTCGCCTCGAGACCGCCGGGCTGATCGAGGCGACGGGAGCGGTCCAGGGCGCGCGCGGCCCGCAGGCCGTCATGTATGCCGCACGCACCGACGTCGTCGTCGGTCTGGCTCTCGACGTCCTCCCCACCGGGGTGCAGGCGAGCGTGGTCGACGCCCGCGGGAACGTCCTCGGCACGGCCGACGTCCCCACGTCCGCGGAGCGCACGGCGATCCGCGACGTCCGCGCCGCGTGGGACGCTGCCTGCGCGGACGCGGGCGTGCCCGTCGAGCGCGTCGGGACGATCGTCGCCGGGGTCCAGGCCGCGGCCGACCCGGTCAGCGGGGACCTCTGGCTCGTGGGTGACCTGCCGGGGTGGCCCCTGCTCGCCGTCCGCACGCTCCTCGAGCAGGAGCTCGGCGTCCCCGTCCGGATCGAGAACGACGTCAACCTCGCCACGATCGCCGAGCGCGACGCGGGCCGTCGCACCGAGAAGAGCTTCGCGCTGCTCTGGCTCGGCGGAGGCATCGGCCTCGGCACGCTGATCGACGGGTCGCTCCACCACGGCGCGACCGGGGCCGCGGGCGAGCTCGGCTACCTGCCGGTCCCCGTGACGGTCCGCGAGTACGACGACCACTCGATGAACCTGCAGGACCTCGTGGGCGGGCGCCGCTTCGAAGAGCTCGCCGGCCGCCACGGCGTCCCGGGCGAGACGTACGACGAGATCCTCGCAGCCATGGCCGCCGACCCCGACAGCCCCGCGGTCGTGGCGCTCGTCGAGGACTTCGGGCGTCGTGTCGCGGCCGTGGTGCAGCCGGTCGTCGCGGTCGTCGAGCCGCACCTGCTGGTGCTCGGCGGCCCCACGTGCATCGCGGGCGGGCAGCGGCTCGCGGACGCGACCCGCAGCCACCTCATCGACACCGAGCAGGGCGTGGCGCCCATCGCGCCGACCCTGGTGCCGGTCGCCCCCGTGCTGCGCGGGGCCGAGGCCGTCGTCGCGGCCGACGTCCGCTCCCTGCTGCTCGACCGGGTCTCGCTGCACCTCGCGGACCACGGCGCTCCGCCCGTCTCCTTCCCGGCGGCCCGCCCCAGCACGACGACCGGCGCCCGCGCGCCCTCGCACTCGGGGTAGCTCCTCTCACCTGCCCCGACGGGTGGTGGTCGCGGCCTGGGACGGCGACCACCACCCACCCTCAGGCGGTCGCGGCCCTCCTGCCCGACGGCGGAGCGCACCACGCGTCGTCCGCTCGCCGCCCTCTCGGCTCACCCCAGCAGGGCTCGCACCTCGGCCGCCGTCGTTGCCCGCCCGTAGTCGGCGAGCTGGAACGACTCGGCGTACTCCCCGACGGGGTCGAGGCCCGCCGCGGCGACCGCCGCGCGCATCTCGGGCTGGGTGTACAGGTACGGCGCCCAGTGCTCGAGCACGAACGCCCGCTGCCCCGCGGGGTCGCTCGCGGGCGGGACCTGGTCGAGCAGCCCGCGCTGCCAGGGCGCGAACTCCAGGAACTGCGAGGCGTGGGCCAGGCAGGCCCGCAGCTTGGCCTCGATCGTGCTGCTCACGTCGACCACCACGTCGTGCCGGTGGTGGGCGAGCGCGTCGTGGTCGGGCATGAGCAGGCACACGGGCGGGGTCGCCAGGGCAGGGACGCGGGGCACGACGTTCGCCAGCCCGACGACGGAGACCGCCTCGCGCACGAGACGCCCGGCCGCGCGGTTGTCGAGATGGCCGGGGCACTCGTCGTGGAACGTGACGACCAGGTCCGCCTGCCAGCGGCGGATCCTGGCGACCACCTCACGACGGAGCGCGATGCTCGGCACGAGCTCACCGTCGTGCTCGTCGAGCATCTCGTACTCCTGCACGCCGAGCTCGCGCGCCGCGGCGAACGCCTCGGCTGCGCGCCGGCGCGCGAGAGCCTTGCGGGGCGTCGACCAGTGCCCGGCGTCGCCGTTCGTCAGCGACAGGAACTTCACGCCGTGACCGGCCAGGGCGAGCCGTGCGGCGATGCCTCCTGCGTACTCGTCGGGTTCGTCGGGGTGCGCCGCGACGACCAGGACACGCAGCCGGTCGGCGAACATGCCGGGGGCCGGTCGCAGCTCCGGTGGAGTCATCGCGGACGCGGGAACCGCAGCTCGAAGCGCTCGCAGACCACGGGCATGTCGTCGCGGAACTCGTGACCGACCAGGACCCTCGTGAAGTAGTCGCGGTGCCCGGCACGCCATGCCTCGAGCGTCCGGTCGTCCTCGCCCTCGGCCGCCGCGAAGTCGGCGTCGACCTGGTCGAAGGGCACGATCTCGACGGACGTGGTGCGGATCAGCGCACGCGGGTGGCCGTCGCCGTCCAGGATGATGGACAGCTCGCCGACTGCTGGCACCGGGGTCTCGTCGTCGTACTCCCAGTGCGAGGACGACGTCGCGGTCTTCTCGCCCGAGAGCACCGCGTGGAGCAGCCCGTCGGCGAGCTCGGGGTTGTCGCCGAACGACCAGGCCGGGGGCGGGACGGTCGCGGAGACACCGAACCCGGTCACCACTCCGACCTTGCCCTCCCCCGCACGCACGCGCGCGGTCTCCCAGAACTCCAGGAGCTCAGCGGCTCGCGGGTCCTCGCTCGAACCGGCGCTCGTGCCGTCTGCCCTGCGGTCGATGTCGTCGCTCATGCGTCCATGGTGGACCACGGAACGCCGGACTGCCCGTCTTGTCGCACTTTCACCGGTGGATGTCGCTCAGATTCCACCCGGTCGACCGTCTCGTCGGAGGAGCACGTCCCCCTCGGCGAACTGGCGCGGCCCCCGGCGCGAGCACCTGTCGTCCTGGCGGACCTACCCGTCACCCTCGACCGAGCCCCGCCGCCCCCGCACGGCCATGGACGCAGCCGCGACCCGCGTTCCCGAGGAGGCACCGCCGTCGGGCACCCGCACGCGCACGGGCGACCCGACAGCACAGAGGCGGGCGGCGCCTGCCGCGCGATCGTGGTCGGGTCTGGCGGGAGGCCGCCAGGCCGGAGGGAAGATCGCGCGGTAGGTGCCGCCCGCCTCGAAGGTGAGCCACTCACCCCGCGTGGAGCGGAGCAGAGGTCAGCGACCGACCGAACCCTCGGTGTAGTCGTCGTCGCCCGACTTCGCCCACGCGAACATCCCGCGCAGCTCGCGGCCCGTGGCCTCGATCGGGTGCGCCTCGCCCTTGGCGCGGAGCTCCTTGAACTCGGGTGCGCCCGCGTCCTGGTCGTCGATGAAGCGCTTCGCGAACGCGCCGTTCTGGATGTCCCCGAGGACGGCCTTCATGTTCTCCTTGACCCGCGGGTCGATCACACGGGGGCCCGAGACGTAGTCGCCGTACTCGGCCGTGTCGGAGACGGACCAGCGCTGCTTGGCGATGCCGCCCTCCCACATGAGGTCGACGATGAGCTTGAGCTCGTGCAGGACCTCGAAGTAGGCGATCTCCGGCTGGTAGCCGGCCTCGGTGAGGGTCTCGAAGCCGTACTGGACGAGCTGCGACACGCCACCGCACAGGACGGCCTGCTCACCGAACAGGTCGGTCTCGGTCTCCTCGGTGAACGTCGTCTTGATGACGCCGGCACGCGTGCCGCCGATCGCCTTCGCGTACGAGAGCGCGATGTCCCACGCGTGGCCCGACGCGTCCTTCTCGACGGCGATGATGTCGGGGATGCCGCGGCCCGCGACGAACTCGCGACGCACCGTGTGGCCCGGCGCCTTGGGGGCGACGAGGATGACGTCGACGCCCTCGGGCGCCTCGATGTAGCCGAAGCGGATGTTGAAGCCGTGCGCGAACGCGAGCGTCTTGCCGGCGGCCAGGTTCGGCTTGATCTCGTCGTTGTAGATCGAGCGCTGGTGCTGGTCCGGCGCGAGGATCATGATGAGGTCGGCCCACTGGGCGGCCTCGGCGACCGTCTTGACCTCGAAGCCCTCGTCGGTCGCCTTGGCGATCGACTTGGAGCCTTCCTTGAGTGCGATGACGACCTGGACGCCCGAGTCGCGGAGGTTCAGCGCGTGCGCGTGCCCCTGGCTGCCGTATCCGACGACCGCGACCTTCTTCTGCTGGATGATCGTGAGGTCGGCGTCGTCGTCGTAGAAGAGCTCTGCCACGGTGTTACTCCTTGGGTTCTTGAGGTGATGCCGAACACGATAGTTCGACGGCGGTGGGCAGTGTGGGGGTGTCCACCGGGAGGACGGGTCAGGCGGACCGGTGGGCGCGGTCGAGCGCCCGGTCGGTGATGGAGCGGGCGCCACGGCCGACGGCCACGGTGCCGGACTTGACGATCTCACGGACGCCGTAGGGCTCGAGCGCACCGAGGAGGGCCGCGAGCTTCTCGGGCGTGCCGGTGGCCTCGATCGTCACGGCGTCGGGGACGACGTCGACGACCTTGGCGCGGAACAGCTCGACGACCTCGAGGACGCCCGTGCGGTTGGCGCCGTCGGCGCGGACCTTGACGAGCAGCAGCTCGCGCTGGACCGACGAGGCCTGGTCGAGCTCGACGATCTTGATCACGTTGACGAGCTTGTTGAGCTGCTTGGTGACCTGCTCGAGCGGGTTCTGGTCGACGTCGACGACCACGGTGATGCGCGAGATCTCCTCGTGCTCCGTGGGGCCCACGGCGAGCGAGTGGATGTTGAACGCGCGCCGGGCGAACAGGCCCGCGACGCGCGTGAGCACGCCGGGCTTGTTCTCCACGAGCACGGAGAGGGTGTGACGGGACATGGTTGCGGCTCTCCCCGGACTCAGTCTTCGCGGTCCCACGCGGGCGAGATGCCGCGTGCGTACTGGATGTTGTCGTTGCTGACGCCCGAGGCGACCATGGGCCACACCATCGCGTCGCGCGAGACGTTGAAGTCGACGACGACGGGACGGTCGTCGATCTCCATGGCGCGCTTGATGGCGGCGTCGACCTCGCTCTTGGACTCGACCCGGATGCCCTCGCAGCCGTAGGCGTCGGCGAGCTTCACGAAGTCGGGAACGCGCTGCGTCCCGCGCCCCGTGTGGAGGTCGGTGTTGGAGTAGCGGGACTCGTAGAACAGGGTCTGCCACTGGCGGACCATGCCGAGCGAGGAGTTGTTGATCAGCGCGACCTTGATGGGGATCTCGTTGATCGTGCAGGTCGCGAGCTCCTGGTTGGTCATCTGGAAGCAGCCGTCGCCGTCGATCGCCCAGACGGTCTTGTCGGGCTGGCCGACCTTGGCGCCCATCGCGGCGGGGATCGAGTAGCCCATGGTGCCGAGCCCGCCCGAGTTGAGCCACGTCTTGGGGTGCTCGTAGCGGATGAACTGGGCGGCCCACATCTGGTGCTGGCCGACGCCCGCGACGTAGATCGAGTCGGGGCCGGAGATCTCACCCAGGCGCTGGATGACGTGCTGCGGGGCGAGGTGGCCGTCCTCGGGCTCGGAGTAGCCCAGCGGGTAGGTCTCGCGCCAGTCGTCGATCTGGTGCCACCAGGCGCCGAGGTCCGGCTTGCCCTTGGCGCCGTGCTCGCGCTCGAGCTCGGGCACGAGGTCCGAGAGCACCTCGCGCAGGTCGCCCACGATCGGGACGTCGACCTCACGGTTCTTGCCGATCTCCGCGGGGTCGATGTCCGCGTGGACGATCGTGGCGTGCGGGGCGAAGCTCGACAGCACGCCCGTCACCCGGTCGTCGAAGCGTGCGCCCAGGGCGACGATGAGGTCGGCCTTCTGGAGCGCCGCGACCGCGGGGACCGTGCCGTGCATGCCGGGCATGCCGAGGTTCTGCGGGTGCGAGTCGGGCAGCGCGCCGCGGGCCATGAGCGTGGTCACCACGGGCGCGCCCGACAGGTCCACGAGCCGGCGCAGCTCGGCCGAGGCGTTGGCACGGATCGCGCCACCGCCCACGTACAGCACGGGGCGCCTGGCCGTCGCGAGCAGGCGGGCGGCCTCGCGGATCTGCTTGGAGTGCGGCTTGGTCACGGGGTGGTACCCGGGCAGCTGGAGCTCCTGGGGCCACGAGAACGTGGTGCGGGCCTGCATGGCCGACTTGGCGATGTCGACGAGGACGGGCCCGGGACGCCCGGTC
Organism: Oerskovia sp. NPDC060287; assembly: GCF_042726775.1. NCBI lineage: Bacteria > Bacillati > Actinomycetota > Actinomycetes > Micrococcales > Cellulomonadaceae > Oerskovia > Oerskovia sp. NPDC060287. The sequence goes on along the minus strand of NZ_JBHXBO010000042.1, from coordinate 14,723 downwards.
TGGGCGATGTGGAAGGCCTCGGCGATGACGCGCGGGATCTCGTCCGGGTCGGTCACGAGGAAGTTGTGCTTGGTGATCGGCAGGGTGATGCCGACGATGTCCGCTTCCTGGAAGGCGTCGGTCCCGATCAGGGACGCGCCGACCTGGCCCGTGATCGCGACGAGCGGGATCGAGTCCATGTTGGCGTCGGCGATGGGCGTGACGAGGTTCGTCGCGCCGGGGCCGGACGTCGCCATGGTCACGCCGACTCGACCGGTCGCGTGGGCGTAGCCCGAGGCCGCGTGGCCGCCACCCTGCTCGTGGCGCACGAGGATGTGGCGGAGCTTCTTGGAGTCCATGAGCGGGTCGTACGTGGGCAGGATCGCGCCGCCGGGGATGCCGAAGACGACGTCCACGCCGGCTTCCTCGAGCGAGCGGACGATCGACTGCGCGCCCGTGACCTCCTCGGGCCCGACGACGGAGCTCACCGCACGTTCGCCCGGCGCCGCGGAGCGGGCTCGGCTCTCGGGGCGGGCTGCGACGCTCGCGGGGGACGGGGCTGGCTTCGGCGCCGCGGCCTCACCGGCGGGCGCGGGGGCGCTCTGCGTCGGCGGTGCCGGGTGGGGACCCTGGACCATCGGTATCTCCTGTTTCTCGGTGGCGGCTGGCTGCCACCGGCTGGATCGAGCTCACCGTGGTGGTGCTGGTACTGCTCTTGGTGCTGGTGCTGCTCTCCGTGCTGTGCGGTCGCGGTGTGGTGCGACGGTGGCCGCTTCCGGGGCGGGGTGTGCCCGGAGGGAGGGCCGTGACAGTCGTGGTCGTGACATGAAAAAACCCCTCGTACCCGGTGAGGGCTCTTCGAGGGGTGAGCGCGCTGACGAGACCTGGTTGCTTGGCCTCAGCCGGCGCGCTCAGGAAGTACTACGAGAAGGATCGTCTGCACGTTGTGCACACTACGCCCTTGCCTCGGGGATGTCATGCGTCGAGCCGGACGTCTCAGGGAATGGGACGTCCGGCCCGACGGCGGTGGCCGGCCCGGGTTCGACGGGTCGCCTCCCGGTGGCCCGGGACGAGCTCACGACCTCCTCAGGACCACGCCTTCCCAGGGGCGCAGCGCGCCGGCTCGGCCTGCGCTCGCGTCGTCGTGCGTCCCGATCAGCACCTCGGCGCCCTCCCAGCCGGCCAGGACCTCCGGGGGGACCTCCTGCTCGGTGCCGCCGACGTTGACCAGGACGAGCAGCTCGTCGCGCGACGCCGTGCTCGCGGCGGACGGTGCGCCGTCGGGCCCCTCGCCGGGCGCGGGCAGGTCGAGCGTGCGCGTGAACGCGTACACGGCCTCGTGCTCCGGAAGCAGCATGTGGAAGTCACCCAGCGCGACGACCGGGACGTCGTGGCGCAGCGCGACCAGGCGGCGGTAGAAGTGGAAGACCGAGCCGTCGTCGGCACGCTCGGCCTCCGCGTTGATCGTGACGTGGTTCGGGTTGACCGCGAGCCACGGCGTGCCCGTCGTGAAGCCCGCGTGCTCCGACGCGTCCCACTGCACGGGGGTACGGGCGTTGTCGCGGCTCATGGCGCGCAGCGCGACGAGCATCTGCTCCTCGGTCGCGACGCCCGCGTCGACCAGCTCGTGGAAGTGCCCCAGGGACTCGATGTCCTGGTACTGGTCGATCGACGTGAAGCCCGCGTTCGTCATCCCGAGCTCCTCGCCCTGGTAGACGTACGGGGTCCCCCGGTGCAGGTGCAGCAGCAGCGCGAGCGCCTTGGCCGAGGCGACGCGGTGCTCGCCGTCGTCCCCGAACCGCGACACGATGCGGGGCTGGTCGTGGTTGTTCCAGTAGAGCGAGTTCCAGCCGCGCTCGGCGAGCCCCACCTGCCAGCGCCCGAACGTCGCCTTGAGGTCCGTCAGGCGCAGAGGCTTGACGTCCCACTTGCTCGAGCCGTGGTCGATGCCCACGTGCTCGAACTGGAACACCATGTCGACCTCGTGACGCTCGGGATCCGTGAAGAGCACGCCGTCCTCGATCGTGACCCCCGGGGTCTCGCCCACCGTCAGGAGCTTCTCGGGCCGCCCGGCGAAGACCTCGCGGTGCATCTCCTGGAGGAACTCGTGCACGCGCGGGCCGCTCGTGTAGAACGGGCTCCCGTCTCCGTACGCGCCGTAGTGGACCTCGCCGTCGGGCAGCCCCGGGACCTTCGAGATGAGGTTGATGACGTCCATGCGGAACCCGTCGACGCCTCGGTCGAGCCACCACGTCATCATGTCGTAGACCGCGCGGCGGACGTCCGGGTTCTCCCAGTTGAGGTCCGGCTGCTTGCGCGAGAACAGGTGCAGGTAGTACTCGCCCGTCGCCTCGTCGTACTCCCATGCGGGGCCGCCGAAGAACGAGCGCCAGTTGTTGGGCTCGGCCCCGGGCGTGCCGGGCTCCATGCCCTCGCGCGCCGGACGCCACCAGTACCAGTCACGCCGCGCGTCGGTACGGCTGGAGCGCGACTCGCGGAACCAGGCGTGCTCGTCCGAGGAGTGGTTCACCACCAGGTCCATGACGACCCGCAGGCCCCGGTCGTGCGCCGCGGCCAGCAGCCGGTCGAAGTCCTCGAGCGTCCCGAACATCGGGTCGATGTCCTGGTAGTCGCTGATGTCGTAGCCGTTGTCGTCCTGGGGCGAGCGGTACACGGGCGAGAGCCACACGACGTCGACGCCCAGGGCCACGAGGTGGTCGAGCCGCCGCTCGATCCCGGGCAGGTCGCCGATCCCGTCGCCGTCCGAGTCCTGGAAGGACCGCGGGTAGACCTGGTAGACCACCGCGCTCGTCCACCAGGGCGGCTCCCCGGCGGACCAGCCGCCGACGGGGCGGGCAGAAGGGGTGGTGGTCGGTTCGGTCGATGCGCTCACGTCGTCGAGCCTCTCACCGCTCCTGGTCGGGTGCGCGCAGGGACGCGCCGAGCGGACACTTCCCGCCCCGGACGGTGGGCGAGAACCGCAATGGCGTAGGACCTGAGGCCCCGCACCAGGCACCATTGACCCATGACCACCACGATCGAGCGGCTGACCGCCGACCTCACCACCGCCATGAAGGCCCGCGACGACTTCGCCAAGAACACCCTCCGCCAGGTCATCGGCGCCGTCCGCACCGCGGAGAAGTCCGGCTCCGCGGCGCACGAGCTCAGCGACGCCGAGGTCCAGACCGTCCTGGCCGCCGAGGTCAAGAAGCGTCGTGAGAGCGCGCAGATCTACCTCGACGCCGACGCGCCCGAGCGCGCCGAGAACGAGACCGCGGAGGCCGACTTCATCGAGAAGTACCTGCCCGCGAGCCTCACGCCCGCCCAGCTCGACGCGCTCGTGGCCGACGCGATCGCCTCGACCGGCGCCTCGTCCATGAAGGACATGGGCAACGTCATGAAGACCGCGACGGCCGCCGCGAGCGGCATCGGCCGCGTCGACGGCAAGGCGCTCTCGCAGGCCGTGCGTCAGGCGCTCGCCGCGCTCTGACGGCCCTGCCGGACCTCGCTGGCCCACCGGCCCACCGGCCACCGCGTTCGCACCGAGGGAGACCCTGGCGCGCGAGGCAGGACCCCAGACGGGTCCACCTCGCGGACCAGGGTCCTTCTCGTGCGTGGGCCGTGACGCGGCGTGTGCTGCCGCCCGTCCTGCACGTCAGGACCCGTCCCGTGGCTCCCGGTGCCTCACCACGCCTCGGCCCCCACGAGCGACGTGGCCCGCGGCTCGACCCCCAGGACCTCGCGCAGCACCGTCAGGTCGTAGGTCCGCTCGACCGCGAGATGGCTGACCGCGTACCGCGTGAGCCGCGGCGGCTCGGTCCGCCGCGTCCAGCGCGAGAGGGCCTCGGCGCACGCGGCGAGCACCCACCCGGGGCGGGCCGGGATGCCGGTGAGCGTGACGCCGTCGTGCCCCCTGCGGTGCAGGAGCTCGACCAGGACCTCGCCCAGGACCACGGGCTCGGCGTCGGCGACGTTGACGACGAGCGCCTCACCGCCCGGCAGGTCGATCGTCGAGGCCGCGAGCACCGCGTCGACCAGGTTGTCGACGTGCGTGAGCGACTGGGCCGCGGTCCCGTCCCCGACCAGGACCAGCCGTCGCCCGCGGACCGCCGCCTCGATCCGCGGCAGCAGCGTGGTGTCGCCGGGGCCGTAGACGGCGTGCGGGCGCAGGATCACGACCGGGCCCCGACCAGGGGTCCGGGCGTCGGCGACGAGCACGCGCTCGGCTGCCGCCTTGGTGCGCCCGTACGCGTTGAGGTAGCGGTCGACGGGAGCCTCGCGCTCCTTCCCGCGGACCGTGGGGGTGTACGGGTCGTAGACGCTGCCCGAGGACACGTGCACGCACCGGGCTGCGGGGAACGTCTCGCGCACGGCACGCGTGCCCTCGACGTTGGTCGCCCAGGCGACGTCGGAGGTTGCCCAGTCGGAGACCGCGGCCCCCGCGTGCACGACCACGTCGAGGGCGGGCGGCTCGCTGAGCGACCCGGCGGCGAGGTCCCACGTCCGGTGCTCGGCGCCGTCGACGCGTGCGGCGCGTCGCGAGAAGGTCCACACGCGGTGCCCGTCGGCCACGGCGCGTCGGGCGACCGCTCCCCCGACGAACCCCGAGGCGCCCGTGACCCCGATGCGCAGGCTCACGTGGTGCCCGTGCCCGCGCTCGCCCTGGGCTCCGCGCCTGCGAGGTGGTGCGCGGCCGCACGGGACAGGGCCGCGCGGTCGGGCTTGCGGCTGCGACCTGCGAGGGGCAGGTGGTCGGCGTGCAGCACGAGGTCGGGCAGCGCGCCGTGATCGAGCACGTCCGGCAGCGCCGAGCGCACGCTGCGGACGAGCGGGTGGTCGCTCGTCAGGACGGGCGCCCTCCCCTGCCCGACGGCGGCGCTCACCGCGGGTGCGAGGGCTGCTCCCGTCGCGGGGACCACCGGTGCCGGGGCTGCCGGGGACGTCCGGGAACCGTGCGCTCCCCGGGCGTCGCGGCCTGCTGCGTCGTCACTGTCACTGGCACCGTGGTGCTCGACCACGTCGCCCTGGCCGCCGCCTGGGCGGTCCACTGTGTCTGGGTGGTCCCCTGTCCATGGGCCGCTCGCGTGGCGCGACGTCACGACGAGCACGACCTTCTCGTCGCCGTCGTCCTGGAGGACTCCCACGAGCGAGGCCTCGCCGACCCCGGGCAGCGCGGCCAGGCGCGGCTCGAACAGGCCGGGATAGATGTTCACGGTGCCGCGGATGATCATGTCGCGCGTGCGCCCGACGAGCACGATCCGTCCCTGCTCGTCGAGGTAGGCGAGGTCGCCCGTGCGGTGCTCGGTCACGGGCGGCTGCCCGCCGTCGAGGTGCGACAGGTAGCCCTTCATGAGCGAGGGGCCGCGCAGGACCAGCTCGCCCACGAGAGGGTGGGGTGCCGTCGCGGGGGCGTCCGGCGCGGCGGTCGAGCCCGTCCCGGTGGTCGAGCCCTGCCCGAGCCCCTCGTCGGGTTCCACGGCGCTCGTGTCGACGACCGCCTCAATCCCCGGCAACGGGTGCCCGACCAGGTCGCCGTCGCCCGCGTGCGCGAGCTTGTCGTCGGCCTCGACGACCGCGATCGGAAGGATCTCGGTCGTGCCGTACACCCCGATCCAGCGTGTGCCCGGCAGGAGGCGGCGTGCACGGTCGAGCAGGGGGCGCGTCACCGGGGCGCCGCCGACGAGCGCGACCTGCGGGCCGCGCGCAGGGGCTCGTCCCGACTCGACCGCGTCGAGCAGGAGCGTGAGGTCGGCGGGCACGAGGTACGTCCCGGCCTCGCCGGCCACGTGCCGGGCGAACGTCACGACGTCCTGCCCCGGGGGGCCCGGTGGGATGGACCATGTGCCGCCCGCGAGGAGGGCCGGGATCCCGAGCAACATCTGGTCGGTGTGCACGACCCCGCCCGGCTCGAGGGCGAACGCACCGGCCAGCAGCGCGCAACCGGAACCCAGCGAACCCACCGAGTGGACCACGGCCTTGGGGTCGGAGGTTGTGCCGGACGTGAAGACCACGAGCGCCTCGGCGTCGAGCGGCAGGTCCGTGACGGGCGGCGCCCCGGCGACGAACCGGCGGTGCCCGCCACCATGGCGCCCCGTCGCGAGCGAGCGCGCGGACAGCGAGCGGCCCGGGACCCCGGGCAGCCAGCTGCCCGAGCGGACGTGGCGCAGGGGCAGGCTCGCGTAGTCGGGCAGCAGGAGGCCGCGCGACCTGGCGACGTGCCGCAGCGGTCCGCGCGAGACCGCGTAGAGCAGCGCCTCGGTCATGGCCCAGCGGGGGTCGGCCGCGGTCACGCGCGCCCCGAAGAGCTCGGGGGTCGAGCCGGGGTCGACGAACACGATGACGCCCCCGAGCCGCACGACCGCGAGCGCCAGGACGATCCCCTCGGGCCGGGGACGGACCGAGAACAGCACGCGGTCCCCCGCGCGCAGCCCTTCGCGGTGCAGGGCGTCGGCCGTGGCCTCGACCCGGCGCATCAGCTCCCGGTAGGTCAGCTCCTCGCGCACGTGGTCGTGCGGGACGCGGTCCGCGCGCACCCGGAGGATGGGTCTCGACCACCACCGCAGCGCCACCGCGTCGCCGAGCGAGCCCCGAGCGTGCGCACCGATGGTCTCGATCAGGTGCTCCGTCGTCGGGCCGTTCATGCTGTCGCTCCCCCTGCTCCCTGTGCTGCCGACTGCTCGCCGCCCACCGGGCGCGCCTCGATCTCGAGGCGCCGGTAGGACGGGATGAGAACTCCCCGTGCGACCTCGCGGCCCGTGACCGCGAGCGTGCGCCCCGCCGCCGCGACGGGGCGCAGCGCGTCCAGGACCGCGCCCACCTGGGCCATGGCGAGCGGCATGCCCAGGCAGAAGTGCGGGCCCGCGCCGAACCAGAGGTTGCGCAGGACCGGGTCCGCGTCACGGTCAGGTGCGAACGGGCCGCCCGCCCGGCAGCACGTCACGGTCGCGATCACGACCCGCTCCCCCGCGCGCACCGGCACGGGGCCCACGTGGTGCGCCGAGCGGACCGATCGCAGCATCGCGGGCGTCGGGACCGTGACGCGCAGCGCCTCCTCGACGACCCGCCCGCGCAGCGGGTCGCCCGGCTCGGCCCGCAGCAGGCGGTCCGTCCAGCCCGTGTCGGTCGCGAGCGCGACCAGGCGCGGCGTGAACGACTGGATGGTCTCGGTGCCCGTCATGACGAACGCCCCGACCGCACCCAGCGCCTCGCGCTCGCTCAGGCCCAGACCGCGCATGCGCCCGGGGACCGTCGACGGGTCGCCGTCGCGGTACGCCGTGCGGGCCGGCTCGCTCAGGCGGTCCAGGACCTCCCGGGCGTGACGGACCTGGGTCGGGGTGAGGCTGCGGCGGTGCAGGCGCACCATCCCGACGACGGACTGCGCAGCGACCATCGCGTCGCGCACCGCGGCGTCCGTGGGCGGCAGCCCGGTCATGCGGCAGATCACGGTGCCCGCGAGCGCCCCGACCTCGCCCACGAGGTCCACGGTCTCGCCCGCGAGCAGTCGCGGCGCGAGCGTCCCCAGCGAGGCCCCGGCCTCGGTCGCCGTGAGCTGCGCGACCGAGCGCGGCGTGAAGAGCCCCGCGAGGGCCCGGCGCAGCGTCGCGTGGTCCTCGCCCTCCATGTTGAGCAGGACCGACGGGCCCAGCACGGGGGTCCACAGGTCCGAGGGTGCCCCCGGGCCGACCTTGGAGAAGTGCTCGGTGTCGAGCAGCACCTCGCGGGCGGTCGCGGCGTCGTTGACGACGATCCCGAGCCCCGGGACGCGCACGACCGGTCCGCGCCGGGCGAGCGCCCGGAACGCCGGGTAGACGAGCGGGTGCGCCCCGCGCTGGACGCGCTCCTCCCAGCGGTGGGCGGCGCGGGCCGCGGCGTCCTCCACCGTGGCTGGGCCGCCCCTCCTCACCGTCGACGACGTCGTCATCGGATGTCCACGACCTCGGGCTTGTAACGGTGGTCGGCGTACCAGCCCAGGGTCCGCACGAGCCCCCAGGCGTGCGCTCGGCGCGTCGAGGCCCGCACCACGACCTCGGGGTGCGCCCCGTAGGACGACGTGAGGCGGCGCACCTCGTTGACCAGGGCACGGTCCTCGTGGAGGTCCTCGATCGCGGTGCGGGGAAAGCCGCCCGCGCGCTCGTAGAGGTCCGCGGTGATCGCCATGTTGCACCCGGGCGCCATGACGTACGGGCCGAGGTAGGACGGGTCCTGGTTGCCCGGACGGAACTTCCCGAACGTGCTCGCGAGGCTCACGGCCCCCGACAGGACGGCCTGACGCACGCGGGAGACCGGCAGGTCGTCGGTGCGCGCCACGATGCGTCCGGCAACCAGGTCGTGCCCGACGGCGAACGCCGCCTTCACGCGGACCGTCCAGTCCGGCGGGGGCACGCAGTCCGCGTCGGTACGCGCGAGGTGCGTCGCGCCCCCGGCGATCGCGGCTCGCATGCCCGTGTCCGCCGCGGCGCCCGTGCCCTTCTGCTCCTCGGTCACGAGGCGCCAGCGCGGCTCGGCCCAGTCGGCGATGGTCGCCTGGACGAGGTCCGGGGTGCCGTCGGTCGAGCCGTTGTCCACCACGACCAGGTCGAAGTCCCGGTCCTCCTGGGCCCGCAGTGCACGCAGGGTCGTGAGGATCCCGTGCTCGTGCGCCTCGTCCAGGGCCGGGACGACGACCGCGAGCCGGACCGGGCGCGCCTCGTGGCGCGCCTCGCCCGCTGCGGGCGCGGGTGCGCTCACAGCCGCACCGCCATGGCGCCGATGCTGATCCCGCCGGCGAGACCGACCAGGAGCACCACGTCGCCCGGGCCCACGCGGCCGCTCTCGAGCGCGGTCACGAGCTGGAGCGGCAGCGTCGCGGAGGCGACGTTGCCGTGCTCGGCGACCGTGACGATCGTGCGGTCCTCGGGCAGCCCGAGGGCCTCGTGGACGTCGGCCAGGTAGGCGACCGCGACCTGGTGCACGGCCACGAGGGCCACGTCGTCCCACGTGAGGCCCGCACGCACCAGCGCGTCGAGGATCACGCCGGGACCCAGCGCGAGGAAGGCGTCACGCAGGCGCGACCCGTCGATCTCGAAGTACGTGCGGTCGAGGTCGCGCGGGAACGCCGTGCCGCCACCGGGGAGCATGCCGACGTCCCAGTGGCTCGACTCGGCGCCGAACGCGCTCGCGAGGATGCCGCGCGGCCTGTCCGAGCACGCGCAGGTCCCGTGCGCGGGCCCCAGCCGGTCCGCAGCCTCGGCCGGACACCCGTCGGTGGGCCCCGACCCCTCGCCGTGCCCCGGTGCGCGCTGGACCAGGACGGCCGCACCGGCGTCGGACATCGTGTAGCCCGGCGCGGACAGCAGGTACGTCGCCCGGTCCGGGACGTCCCACCGGACCGCGCGCGAGGGCGCCTCGCCGCACGCGACCAGGACCGTCGCGTACCGTCCCGTCGCGACGAGGGCCTCCGCGACCTCGAGCGCGTTGAGGACCGAGTTGCACGCGTTCTTGACGTCCATGACCGGGGCCCGGACGCCCAGCTTGGCGGCGACGATGTGGCTCGTGGCAGGCTCGACCATGTCCTGGCTCGCCGAGGCGAAGATCAGCAGGTCGACGTCCGCCACGTCCAGGCCCTGGGCCGCGAGCAGCGTGAGCGAGGCGGCGACCGCGAGGTCCGAGGCGTTCCAGTCGTCGGGCAGGACGTGGACCTGCTGCACACCGGTCAGGCGCGAGACCATCGGCAGACGAGGCACCGCCCCCGGTCGGCTCGAGCGGGCGAGCGCCCGCTCGGCGTCGGCCACCTGCACCGTGCGCTCGGGCAGGTGGACGCTCACCCCTGCGAGAACCGCGACAGGAGCGGGCGGGACGGGAGCCGAGACGACGGGGTGGCGGGCGCCCGAGGGGCGCACGGAGAGGTCAGCGAGGATCGGCACTCGCGACAGCGTAGCCACGGAACGGCCGCGGTCGGGGGTTTTCCACGGGTGAGAACTCCCCATCCCGCGTGCCGCCCGGATGGGCCAGACTGTCGGGCATGCTTCCCACGACCCGCCACGAGGTGGACCTCCTGCGCCGTGCACGCCCCGGCATGGCCGCCGTGCTGCTCGGCGGCCATGCCGCGCGTCGGCTGCCCGGTCCGCCCCTGCGCAAGGTGCCCGGGCTCGGCTGGGTGACGGCCGACCCGGTCGTCGCCCGCACGGTCCTGGGCGACCACCGCTCGTTCACGATCGTGGGCGAGGGCGGGGTCGGGCACCTGTGGGCGCAGATCCTCGGCGACTGGGTGCTCGACCTGTTCGACGGCGCGGGGCACCACGACCTCCGTTCACGCTCGCGCGAGCTGTTCACCGAGGGCAGCTCGGCCGAGCTCGTCGCCGGGGCGTGGTCGGGTCCGCTCGCCGACGCCCGGACCGCGCTGCGCGAGGGGGCGACGGTCGACGTCGCGCGCCTTGCCCGCGTGCTCGTGGGCCGCATGATGATCTCGCTCCTGGGCGTTCCGGCCCCGGCGGACCGCGCTCCGGGCGCGGGGACCTGGCCCACCGACGACGACGCGCTCACGGTCTTCGAGACCGGCGAACGCCTCGCGACGATCGCCCTGGGCAGCGCGGGCTCGACGCACCTGTCCCCCGGGCAGGTCGCCGCGGCGCGCGAGATCGTGGCCGAGCTCACGCGCGGGGTTCCCGCCGGGTGGCGCGACGCCCCCGGCGACACGCTCCTCGGCCGGTGCCGCGAGCTGGGGCTCGGACTCGAGGAGACCACGGGGCTCGCGTGCCTGCTGATGGTCGCGGGGACGGAGACCTCGGCCTCCGCGATGGCCCGGACCACCGCTCTGCTCGTCGACACGGGCGAGCAGCACCGGCTCCTGGACCTAATGCGCGTCGACGCAGAGCGCGAGGCCGCGGGTGAGGTCCGCGGTCCCGGCGAGCCCGACGCGGTCGAGAACGCCGTGCGCGAGGGGCTGCGGGTCACGAGCCCCGCCTCGGTCATCGGTCGGGGCGTCGCGGCCGACGTCGAGGTGGCGGGCCGCCGGCTCGCCGAGGGCGAGCGCATCATGATGCTCGTGTGGAGCGCGAACATCGGCGCCGGCCGGTTCCGTGCCGACCGCCCCTACGTGCGCGAGAGCCGCCAGCTGTGGTTCGGGGCCGGGCGGCACCTGTGCCTGGGCGCGGCCCTGGCGCGTGCGGAGATCGGCGCGCTGCTGCGCACGCTGTGGGGGGACGGGCAGAGCCTGCGGGTCGTCTCGCGCAGCGCTCAGCGTGGGGTCCTGATCCCGTCCTACCGGACGCTGGTCGTGGCCCGCGCGTGACCTCTCCGCGCCGCGGCGCTCCCGAACGGGCCGCGCCGCGAGGTCGCGCGCGCCCTGACGCACGCCGGACCCGACGACCGTCGGGCCGCGACCGTCACGCCGGACGGCCGCTCAGTCGCGCCCGCGCCACGTGCACAGGCACGCCTCGTTGCCCTCGACGTCCGCGAGGACCCAGAACGCCGGCGCCCGGTCGTCCGACACCAGGTGCCCTCCTGCGGCGATGGCTGCGGTCACGCGCGCCTCGACCTGGTCGTGCGGGACCGTGACGTCGAGGTGGATGCGGTTGCGCTGGGGCCGCGGGGCGTCCATCTGCTGGAACCAGACCGGGGGCCCGTAGCCGGCGCGGTCCCCCAGGCCCAGCCCCTCGTCCTCCTCGGGCCCGTCGACGTAGCCCAGGACGGCCCGCCAGAACGGGCGTACCGCGGGCCGGTCCAGCGCGTCGATCGCGATCTCGACCTCGAGGAGGCCGTCGGTCTCGGCCGGGAGGTCGAGCTCCTTGGCGGCCAACGAGATGCGGCGGGCGAGCGTCAGGTCGCGCTTGCTCAGGCCGCCGACGTCGTGGGACGACGTCCGGACGGTCACGGTCGCGTAGCGCAGGTCGACGTCGGGATGGTGGTTCATGCCTTCGGCCAGCTCGCCGATCGCGTCGACCAGCTCGACGCCCGCGGTGAACGAGCCCGTCCTGAACCTGGTCTGCGCGGTGCCGAGCAGCACGCGCCAGTCCTCCACCCCGTCGCTGTCGTGGAACTGTCGGGCGGTGATCTCGTCGCTCATGGCTGCTGCTCCGGTGCGGTGTCGGGTGGACGGGGACCCTGCGGAACGTCGTGGCGAGCCGGGGTCGCGGGCCCTGGCCGGTCGGACCGGGGAGGTGCTGCGACGGAGCGTTCCTCGTCCAACTATCCCGCAGGCGGAGGTCCGTCGCCAGCACGCGCGGCCAGCGTGCCGAGCACGTGGGCGGGTCGCGTCCAGGCGCTCTCGACGGCTCCGTCCGCGACCGCGTCCAGGCCCCCTACTCGAGGATCGCCCCGCGCGAGGCCGACTGGACGAGCTTGGCGTACTTGGCCAGGACCCCGCGCGTGAACTTCGGGGCGAGCGGCGCCCAGCCCTCCTTGCGGGCCTCGATCTCGGCGTCCTCGACCAGCAGGTCGAGCGTCTTGCGCGCGACGTCGAGCCGGATCCGGTCGCCGTCGCGCACGAACGCGATCGGTCCGGCGTCGACCGCCTCGGGTGCGACGTGGCCCACGCACAGCCCGGTCGTCCCGCCCGAGAACCGTCCGTCCGTCAGGAGCAGCACGGTCTTGCCGAGGCCCGCTCCCTTGATGGCTCCCGTGATCGCGAGCATCTCGCGCATGCCCGGTCCGCCCTTGGGGCCCTCGTAGCGGATCACGACGACGTCGCCGTCCGTGATGGTCCCGTCCTCGAGGGCGTCGAGCGCCGCGCGCTCGCGCTCGAACACGCGGGCCGTGCCCTCGAACACGTCCGAGTCGAAGCCCGCGGACTTGACCACGGCCCCCTCGGGCGCGAGCGAGCCGCCCAGGATGGTGATGCCGCCCGTGTGGTGGATCGGGTTGTCGAGCGCGCGCAGGATCTTGCCGTCGGGGTCCGGGGGGTCGATCTCCGCGAGGTTCTCGGCGACCGTCCGGCCCGTGACCGTGAGCGCGTCGCCGTGGATCAGCCCCGCGTCGAGCAGGGCCTTCATGACCACGGGCACACCGCCGATACGGTCGACGTCGTTCATGACGTACCGGCCGAACGGCTTGAGGTCGCCCAGGTGGGGCACCTTGGCGGCCACGCGGTCGAAGTCCGCGAGCGTCAGCTCGACCTCGGCCTCGTGCGCGATCGCCAGCAGGTGCAGGACCGCGTTGGTCGAGCCGCCGAAGGCCATGACCACGGCGATCGCGTTCTCGAACGCCTCCTTGGTCATGATGTCTCGCGCCGTGATCCCGCGACGCAGCAGCTCGACGACGGCCTCGCCCGAGCGGTGCGCGAAGTTGTCGCGGCGGCGGTCCGCCGAGGGCGGTGCGGCCGAACCGGGCAGCGACATGCCCATGGCCTCGGCGACCGACGCCATGGTGTTCGCGGTGTACATGCCGCCGCACGCGCCCTCGCCCGGGCAGATGGCCCGCTCGATGCGGTCCAGGTCACCCTTGCTCATGAGCCCGCGCGAGCACGCCCCCACGGCCTCGAACGCGTCGATGAGCGTGACGTCCTTCTCCGTGCCGTCCTCGAGCTTGACCCAGCCGGGCATGATCGAGCCCGCGTAGAGGAACACGCTCGCGAGGTCGAGGCGCGCGGCGGCCATGAGCATGCCGGGCAGCGACTTGTCGCAGCCCGCGAGCAGCACGGACCCGTCGAGCCGCTCGGCCTGCATGACGGTCTCGACCGAGTCCGCGATGACGTCGCGGGACACGAGCGAGAAGTGCATGCCCTCGTGCCCCATCGAGATGCCGTCGGACACCGAGATGGTGCCGAACTGCAGCGGGTAGCCCCCGCCCGCGTGCACGCCTTCCTTGGCGCCCTGCGCGAGCCGGTCGAGCGACAGGTTGCACGGCGTGATCTCGTTCCACGAGCTCGCGATGCCGATCTGGGGCTTGACCCAGTCGTCGTCCCCCATCCCGACGGCGCGGAGCATGCCGCGCGAGGCCGTGGCCTCGATGCCGTCGGTCACGGTCCGGGAACGGGGCTTGATGTCGATGTCGTCGCTGGCCATACCCGAGTATCTCCTCACGGGTGAAGTGCGGCCACAGCGCGCGTGGCGGCTCGCCGGGGCATCACCTCGTCGGGAAGGATGCCGCGATGACCACGACGTATCGTCCCTCGCTCCGGCCCGTCCGCTCTTCCCGGACCACCTCGCTCCCGTCAGCCCGGCGAGGCGCGGTGCTCGCTCCCGTCGTCGCGCTCGCTCTGCTCACGGCCGCGTGCTCGGGCACCGCCGAGCCGCGGGCCACGCCCACCGCGACGCCGTCGAGCACGGGCACCGCGGCGGCCCCCGAGGCCGCTGTCGACACCACCCCGATGGCCCCCGAGCCCACGCCGGAGCCCGACGCCGCCGACGAGTCCCCCGAGGCGAGCTTTCGCGCCTGGCTCGCCGCGAGCCGTGCGCCCGCGGTCGAGACGGCCTGCGGGTACATGACCCCCACGCTCGTCGACCGGATGGTCGCGGAGATGACGGCGCAGGGGTGGCCCGGCATCACGGACTGCTCGTCGATGATCACGACCACGGCCGAGCTCTACGCCGCGGTCGGCGACGTCGCGGAGGTCGAGATCGCCGTCCGCGAGGAGCGCCCCGACGCGACCGTGCTGTCCGTCGCGTACGCGGGCGGCGACTGCGGGTCGGCCGTCATGGTCCCCGAGGGCGCGAGGTGGATCATCACCGAGCAGTCCGAGGAGCAGTGCTGACGCACGCACCCGCCCACCGCGCACCGCCGCACGCCATGCTCCGCACGCGACGACGGGCCCGCCCCCTGCTCGGGGC
>NZ_JBHXBO010000041.1:0-23617 GCF_042726775.1 Oerskovia sp. NPDC060287 | reverse complement strand
GGCCCTTGATCTCGCTGGTGCGGGCGAGGTCGGTGAGATCCGTAGTCAGATGCTCTATCCGTTGAGCTACGGGCGCCCGGCTGTTCGTGATTTCTCTTGAGCAGCCGTCGAGAAGACTACAACGGTTTTCGCCGGATACTCAAACCGATACGTCCTGACCAGCCCCTTCGTGACGCACGACACGTGCCGGCGATGCGCGGGCGCCGCCCGCCACCGACCAGGATCCGCAAGATCCTGCCGATCTGCCCGCCCGTGTGCGCCGGATCCCGGCTACAGCGGCACGTCGCGTCCGAGCACGATCGTCCGTTCGCGGGGAAGGTCGAGGGTCTCGACGGGGTCGGGCACCAGACGGGACAGCCCGAGGAAGAGTCGCTGGGACCA
This sequence comes from Oerskovia sp. NPDC060287, assembly GCF_042726775.1. NCBI lineage: Bacteria > Bacillati > Actinomycetota > Actinomycetes > Micrococcales > Cellulomonadaceae > Oerskovia > Oerskovia sp. NPDC060287. The sequence continues at coordinate 23,236 of NZ_JBHXBO010000041.1, read as the reverse complement.
TCGAGGCATCGCGGAGCGGGCGCTGAAGCGAGGCACGGAGAGCGAGACGAAGTACGTCGCGGTCCCGAGGTCGACGCCTCGCATCAGCTCGGGGGCCGCGTCTCTGACCTGACCGAGCAGGCGCACGATCCGGGGGCGCTCACGGAACCCGTACGTCGCGATCACCTCGACGACCCCTTCATCGCCCACCGCCGCCACCTGGAACCTCTCGCCTGCGGGGACGGTCGGCCGGTCCGTCGTCGCCCAGCTCACGAGCAGGACGTGGCGCTGGAGCGCGTGGTTCTGCTCGACCATGGTCCGCAGCGCGAGCGGCACCACCCCGCTGTGCCTGCTCAGGAAGACCGCGGTGCCTCGGGTCCGGGTCACGGACCCGTGCGCCTCGAGCACGTCCTCGACGCGCCGCACGGTGGTCTCGAGCGCGAGCCGCCCGCGATGGACGTGCCGTTGCCCGGTCCACCAGGTCACCATGACCACGAACACGAGGGCGCCGATCGTCAGCGGCAGCCATCCTCCCGAGCCGACCTTCGCCAGGTTGGCCACGAGGAAGAGGAGGACGACCACCAGGATCGAACCGGCGACGAGCATACTGGCGGTGACGCGCCGTCGGGACGTCCAGCAGTGCGCGAGGTACACGACCGTGGTGATCGAGATGGTCAGCGTCACGGCGATGCCGTACGCGGACGCGAGCGCTGACGAGGACCTGAAGGCGAGGACGACGAGCAGGACGGCCGCAGCGAGGAGGACGTTCACTGCGGGCAGGTAGATCTGCCGGCTGTTCGCGGGCGAGGTGTGGACGGTGCGCAGCGGCGGGAGCACCCCGAGGCGCCCGCTCTGGTGGACGACCGAGAACGCCCCCGAGACGACGGACTGCGAGGCGATGATCGTCGCGAGGGTCGCGAGGACGACGACGGGCGGGGTCAGCGGGGCGGGGACGAGCGAGAAGAAGGGGTTCGCGGCGGCCTCGGGCGAGGCGATCATGTGCCCGCCCTGACCCAGATAGCTCAGCGCGAGGGCAGGGAAGACGACGAGTGCCCAGGCGCGCGCGATCGGCCTCCGGCCGAAGTGCCCGAGGTCGGCGTACAGCGCCTCTGCCCCGGTCACGGCGAGGACCACGGCCCCGAGCGACAGGAAGGCCGCAGCGGGGTGGTCGACGAAGAAGAGCAGCACCCAGTGGGGCGAGACGGACACGAGCACCTCGGGCGTCTCGGCGACGCCGCGGGCACCACACGCGGCGAGGGTCGCGAACCAGAGCACCATGACGGGTCCGAAGAGCCGACCGATCGACCGGGTGCCGAACCGCTCGACGAGGAACAGGCCCAGGAGGATCACGAGTGCGGCAGGGACCACGAACCGGGCGAGCGAGGGCTCGACGACCTCGAGCCCCTCGACGGCCGAGAGCACGGAGATCGCCGGCGTGATGACGCTGTCCCCGAGGAACATCGCGGCGCCGAGCATCCCGAGCACGGTGAGCACGACGGTCGCCCGCCGCCCGTCGCGAGCCCTGCCGAGGGTCCGCCGGACGAGCCCGAGCAGCGCGAGGAGCCCTCCTTCGCCGTCGTTGTCGGCCCGGAGGAAGAGCCGGACGTAGAGGATGCTGACGACGAGGGTCAGCGACCACAGGATCGTCGAGGTCATGCCGTAGACGAAGGTCCGGTCCGGCTCGACCCCGGCGCCCCGGGCCGTGGCGACGACCGCCCCTGCCGCGTACAGCGGGCTCGTGCCGATGTCCCCGAAGACGACACCCAGCGCCCCCACGAGAGCCAGGGCGCCCACGGCCCGCTCCCGCCCCGCCGGGCCCTCTGCCGTGCGTGGGATGGTGCCTCCTCGCCGCGCGCCGTGGGCCCGCTCGCCCTGCGGGTCCCGCCGCTCCCAGTGTCACGCCGCGCGGTCGAGCGAGCCACGCCGACGATCACATCGGACGTCATACCTCCTGTAGTCTCACGTGCAGCCGGCACGCCCGCGCCGACACCGCAGACGGAGGAACCCACCGTGAGACTCGCTCGGATCGACACCCCCACCGGCCCGCGCCCCGTCGTCCAGGACGGCGACGTCTGGGCCGTGGTCGTGGACCACCACGCCCCCGACCTCGAGCGCACGGGTGAGACCCACCCCGTCGACGGTGCGCGCCTCCTGGCCCCGTGCGAGCCGCGCGTCGTGCTCGGGATGGCGCACAACAGCGGTCCGGCCGACCGCCTGGTCCCGCCGCAGGCGTTCACCAAGTCGGCGCGCACCGTGGTCGGGCCGGGCGAGCCCGTCCGGCTGGACCCCGCGGCGGGCAAGGTCGTGGTCGAGGGCGAGCTCGCGATCGTCATCGGCCGCACCGCCCGGCACCTCACGCCCGAGCAGGTCCCCGGCGTGATCCTCGGCTGGACCGTCGGCAACGACGTCACGGCGTACGAGCAGAGCGCGCTCGACGACAAGTTCACGCAGTCCAAGAACGGCGACGGCTTCACGCCGCTCGGCCCGTGGATCGAGACCGACCTCGCCGTGGCAGGCGTCGCGGACCTCGCGATCGACGTCCAGGTCGACGGCGCCACCGAGGCCAAGGCGTCGACGTCGGGTCTCGCGTGGGACGTCGTCGAACAGCTCGTCTACCTGACCTCGCACCTGACCCTCGGACCGGGCGACGTGGTCCTCACCGGGTCGCCCAGCACGTCGGCGCACGTCGTCCCGGGCCAGACCTCGACCATCACGATCGAGGGCGTCGGGACGCTGACCAACCCGATCGTCTGAGCCGCGGGCCGTGGTGGCCGCCGGTGCAGGCGGCCACGCGGTGCCACCACGGTGGGCGCCCGACAAGCCGCCCCGGCTGCGCCCGCTGCCGACCTCAGCCCCGGGCGCTGAACCACCGTGGCCGCCGGCCGTTCGTGACCCAGCGCAGCCCCCACTCGAGGGGCCCGTACGCGTGCCGTCCGAGCCACCACCGGCTCGCCACGAGCTGGACCGCGAAGATCACCGCCACGATCCCGACGACCGCCACGGACGCCACCCGGTAGACGAGCCCCAGCCCGTAGCCCGTGAAGACGAGGGCGAGCACGAGCGACTGCCCCACGTAGTTCGTGAGCGCCATGCGCCCGGCCGGGGCGAGCGCGTCACGGACGCTCGCCGCACGCCGGAACAGCGCCAGGCACCCGACGACGTACGTGGCGGTCAGCAGCGGGGCGGTGAGCTGCCCGACACCGAACGCGAGCGTCTCGATCCCTCCCCCCGGCGCGAACGTCGCGGCCCAGGCGTAGAAGACCCCGCCCGCGAGCCCCGCCGTGAGCCCGAGCCCCAGCACCCACCGGACCGCCCGGCGCGGAAGCTCGCGAGCGAACAGCTCGCGTCGCCCGGCGGCGAGCCCGAACAGGAACATCGCGAGCGCGCTCGGACCCTGGAGCAGGACGAGCGACACGAGGATCTCCGTACGGTGTCCCGAGGTGAACGCGAGCGTCGCCCCTGCCTCCCCGCCGAACGCCGCCAGCTTCGCGAGCGCCTCGCCCGCCCCTGCGCCGGCAGGAGCCGACGGGTCGCCGGACGCGAGCTGGAGGGCTCCGAGCCCGACCCACAGGATCCCCACGGCCGCGAGCAGCGCGCTCCCGAGGATCACGGCCCGTCGCGGGGCCAGGTTGCGTGCCACGAGCAGCACGAGGGCGAGCCCCGCGTACACCACCAGGATCTCGCCGTAGTAGAGCGCGACGCCGTGGACCGCCCCCAGCACCGCGAGCCCCAGGATCCTCCGCAGCATCCGACCCACGAAGGACGCGCCGTCGCGCTCGGCCGAGGCCATCTGGAGCGTGAACGAGTAGCCGAAGAGGAACGAGAACAGCAGGTAGAACTTGGTCTCGAACAGCGCGGCCACCACGAACCGCACGGCGTGATCGAGCGGGCCGGCGAACGCGGGGTTGCTGCTCGCCGTCGCGTAGTACGGGTCGGCGAAGGCCCAGACGTTGACCGCGAGGATCCCCAGCAGCGCGAAGGCCCGCAGCGCGTCGACGTCGATGAGCCGTCTCACCCGGGCTGCACGACCGGCTGGGCTCTCGGCCACCGGGCCCGCCGACCGGTCCCCGATCGTGCCCCGCGGCCCTCGCTCCGGGCTCACGACTCGTCCGCGAGCAGCGCGCTCGCCACGCGCCGCAACGTGGAGCGCTGCGCCAGGGCGTCGAACCCTGGGTCCGCGGCGACGCGCGCGAAGACCCCGTCGACCAGCGCCGCGAGCCACGTGGCCCCCTCCTCGACCGACAGCCTCGTGGCCACCTGCCCGGTCCGGACCCCCGCGGCCAGGAGCTCGGCGAGCGCGTCCCGGAAGGCGCGGTCCCCGGCCTGGAGCCGGTGCTGCACGTCCTCGTCGCGATGGGCAAGCGCGGAGAGCTCGAGCGCGAGACCGGCCGCGGCAGGGTCTGAGGCGAGCCGGCAGACCTCGTCGAGGAGCGCGAGCAACGCGTCCCAGGGATCGTCGGCATGCGCCAGCTCGCCCACCTCGGTCGCGGTGCGCTCGGCGTCCCGGTCGACGACGGCGAGCAGCAGGTCGTGCTTCGACGGGAAGTAGTGAAAGAGGTTGCCGGCACTCATGCCCGCCGCTGCGCAGATGTCCGCCGTGCGGGTCGCGTCGTATCCGCGCTCGGCGAAGCAGACCTCCGCGGCGTCCAGCAGCGCAGTCCGCCGAGCGGCGCGCTGCTCCTCGTCGACCGTCCTCATGCGTCCCGCCCTTTCTTTGATTGAGTACTCACTCAAAGATACCCGGACGTCGAGGAGTCCGGCAACCCAGTACGCCGCGAGGACGGCGACCGGTCCCCCCTGGGCATGACACGCCGTCGGGCAGGTCCCCACCGTGGCCGGACGCGCCGGCCCCCGTCCCCGCCGAAGGATGGGAGCATGACGAACCTCGGCCCCGCCCCCTCGACCGGCTCGCCCCTCGTCGCCTCCGGGCTGACGAAGGTCTACGGCACCGACCACACCGCCACGCACGCCCTCGCAGGCGTCTCCCTCACGGTCTCGCCCGGCGAGTCCGTCGCCATCATGGGCCCCTCGGGCTCGGGCAAGACGACCCTGCTGCACTGCCTCGCGGGCATCATCAAGCCCACGTCGGGCGCGGTGTCCTGGCGGGGCGAGGACCTCACGACGCTCAGCGAGGGCCGCCGCACGGCCCTGCGTCGCCAGGACTTCGGCTTCGTGTTCCAGTCGGGCCAGCTCCTGCCCGAGCTCCCCGCGGTCGAGAACGCGGCCCTGCCCCTCATGCTCGCGGGCGTCTCACGCACCGAGGCCACGCAGGTCGCCGCGCGCTGGCTCGCACACCTGGGCCTGGCCGGCATGGAGCAGCGCCGCCCGGGCGAGCTCTCGGGCGGGCAGGCGCAGCGCGTCGCCATCGCACGCGCGCTCGTCGGGTCGCCCGGCGTCGTCTTCGCCGACGAGCCGACCGGGGCGCTCGACCAGGCCACGGGCGCCGAGGTGCTCTCGGTCCTCACAGGGGCCGTCCAGGCGTCCGGTGCGGCCCTCGTGGTCGTGACGCACGACGCGGGCGTGGCCCGCTACTGCTCGCGCACCGTCACCATGCGCGACGGGCGCGTCTCGGGCGAGTTCTTCGCGGGATCCCCCGCGCAGCAGGCGCCTGCGCAGACGCACGTGCCCGACGCCGCCACGCGGGCCGCCATGGCCGCTCACCCCGCGAACGGTGTCCCGTCCGCAGCGCAGGCCGCCACGACGCGCGAGGCGACCCGATGAGGGCCACTCTCGACCTGTGGTGGCTCCTGCGCCGGCGCAGCTCCGACAGCCGCGACCCGCAGGGCCTGACCAACGTCCTGGCGATCATCGCGTTCGCCGCGACGACCGCGATCCTGCTCGTCGTCGTCGGCGGCGTGGGCGCGTTCCTGGCCCGTGCGGGCGGGATCGACGGCATGAAGGACGGGACCGCGGCCGACGTCACCTCGTACGACGTCCAGTACCCGATCTTCGCGGCCATCGCCGCGCTCCTGCTCCTCATCCCGCTCGTGACCCTGGGGGGCGCCGCGGCACGCCTCGCGGTCGCCCGGCGCGACGCGCGCCTCGCGTCGCTGCGCCTGGCCGGAGCGACCACGGGGCAGGTCGCGACGCTCACGGTGCTCGACGCGGCCGCACAGGCCCTCGTGGGGGCCCTCGCGGGCCTGATCGGCTACGCGGCCCTCCTGCCCCTCGTGGCGCAGCTCCGCTTCCAGGGCCGCACGTTCGCGCTCTCCGAGCTCTGGGTGGGGGTCCCGGCGATGCTGGTCGCGGTCGTCGGGGTCGTGCTCGTCGCGCTCGTCTCTGCGGCCGTGTCGCTGCGACGCGTCGCGATCACGCCGCTGGGCGTCGCCGCGCGCGTGACCCCTCCCGGTCTCAGGGCCGTGCGCCTGGTCAGCACGGGCGTCGCGTTCCTCGCCATGATCGTCGTGACCAACGTGTCGCTCGGGAGCGAGGCCGTGGCGATCACGGTCCTGGTGCTCGTCCTCGTCGCGGGGTTCGCGACGCTCAACGTCGTCGGGCCGTTCGTCATCTGGGTCGTCGGCCGGATCACGGCGCACCGTGCGCGGACCGTCCCCACGCTCCTCGCCGGGCGCCGCATCGTCGACTCGCCCAAGACCGCGTGGCGCTCGGTCGGTGGCGTCGCCCTCGCGACGTTCATCGCCGGCATGACGAGCATCTTCGCGCTGTTCGACCCGGGCATGGGCGCCGACCCCGGCGAGGCCCAGTTCCTCACCGACCTCACGACGGGCGGCTTCCTGACCCTCGCGATCGCGGGAGTGCTCGCCGCGGTCTCGACCGGGGTCATGCAGGCGGGCCGCGTGATCGACCAGCGGGGCGAGTACCGCACGCTGACCCTCGCGGGCACCGACCTCAAGACGCTCGACAAGGCCCGGCTGCGCGAGACGGTCATCCCGCTCGTCGCGAGCGTGGGCGTGGCCACGACCGGAGCCCTGATGTTCATGGCGCCGATCGTCGGCCTCAACGCGTTCGCCAACGTCGACGTGGTGGTGCAGTTCCTGCTGTGCGTCGTGGGGGCGTCGGCGCTCGTCCTGGCCGGGGCGGCCGCGTCGCGGTTCGTGGTCCGGTCCGCGATGGCGGCCTGAGCAGGGCCGCACCTGCAGGTGCCCGACGGCGTGGCGTGGGCCGCGTCGTCGGGCTTCGGCATGCAGGGGTGCGGAGGGCGCGCGGGCCACGTTGTGTGCCTCTGCGCGCTGGGCGCACGGTCGCATCACGGGCAACAGAAAAGGCCCCGGGCCTGACGCAGCCGGGACCTTCCTGAGCGGAGACGGAGGGATTCGAACCCTCGAACGGGTTGCCCCGTTACCACCTTAGCAGGGTGGCGCACTAGACCTGGCTATGCGACGTCTCCTCGCTCGGATGCTAGGCACCGAGCGTCGCAAGGCTACCTTCTCCCGGCACCGCGGAGCAAAACGCGGGCGCCGAGACCGTGCCGGGCGCGTGCCGGGCGCGTCCCTGCCGGCCCTCCCGGCCCGCTCCGCGCGGGCTGCGGGGACGGGCGGAGCCGCCCTCCTCGTCACGAGGAGAGCGGCTCCGGCGCCGTGGTAGCGAGGCGTCAGCCCCGCGCGGGCACCTCGTCCTTCTCGACGTCGCCGTCCCGGTCGGCGCCCTCGGCGGGGTCCTCCGCTGCGGGGTGCGCGTGCGGGTGGCGCCGCTCGAGCGAGGCCCCCTCGACGTCGACGTCGGGCAGGATCTTGTCGAGCCAGCGCGGCAGCCACCACGCCTTGTCGCCCGCGAGGTGCATGAGCGCGGGCACGAGCATCATCCGCACGACGAACGCGTCCACGAGCACGCCGAACGCGAGCGCGAACCCGATCGGCCGGATCATCGCGCTGTGCGAGAAGATGAACCCGCCGAACACCGCGATCATGATGATCGCCGCTGCGGTCACGACCGAGCGTCCGGCCCGGACACCCTGCACGACCGCGATCCGCGCGGGCGCCCCGTGGGCGTACGCCTCACGCATACCCGAGCCGAGGAACAGCATGTAGTCCATCGCGAGCCCGAACAGGATGCCGACGAGGATGGTCGGCAGGAAGTTCAGGATCGGGCCCGGGCTCTCGACGCCGAACACACCGCTCAGCCAGCCCCACTGGTAGATCGCGACGACCCCACCGAGCGCCGCGAAGTACGACAGGATGAAGCCCAGCGTCGCGATGACCGGCACGAAGATCGACCGGAACACCAGCACCAGGATGATGAGCGACAGGCCGACCACGACCGCGAGGTAGACCGGCAACGCGGACTCGAGCTTCTCCGAGATGTCGACGTTGCCGCTCGCCGAGCCTGCCACACCGATCTCGTACGTCCCGTCGATGGGAGACAGGTCGCGCAGCGTGTGCACGAGCTCCTCGGTCGACTCGCTCGTGGGGCCCTCGCGAGGAACCACCTGGAACGCCGCGACCGTGCCGTCCTCGGACGTGCCGATCGGCGCGACCGCCACGACGTCCTCCTGGTCGAACAGCACCTGGGCGATCTCCACCTGGGCCGTCATGGACTCGGCCTCGGTCTCGGAGGCGGGCAGGTCGGCCACCACGAGCAGCGTCCCGTTCTGGCCCTCGCCGAACTTCTCGGCCAGGGTCGCGTACGCCTGGTACTGCGACGAGTCGTGCGGCTCGGTCGACCCGTCGGGCAGGTTCACCCGGAGGTCGAGCGCAGGCAGCGCGACGAGCAGGAGCGCCGCGACGCCGACGACGACACGCACGACGGCCCACCCGGTCGACATGGGGCGGAGGGGCGCGGCGGACGCGGCGGCGGGGGCCGCAGCGACCTCTCCCCCGGTCCCCGCGCCGGCCTCGAGCTGAGCGCGCTCCTTCTTGCTGAGGATGCGCAGGCCCACGAGCCCCAGCAGGGCAGGCGTGAGCGTGACCGCGATGAGCACCGCGATCGCGATGCACAGCGCGCCGACCGTACCCATGAGCCCCAGGAACGGGATGCCCGTGACGTTGAGTGCCAGCAGCGCGACGAGCACCGTGGTCCCCGCGAACACCACGGCGTTGCCCGAGGTCCCGTTCGCGAGCGCGATCGACTCGTGCAGCTCGTCGCCCGCCTTGAGCTGGCGACGGTGCCGGTTGACGATGAAGAGCGAGTAGTCGATCCCGACGGCCAGGCCCAGCATGAGGCCGAGCACGGGGGTCACGGACGCCATCTCCACGACGCCGGACAGGGACAGCGCGCCCAGCGCGCCGATGCCCACACCGATGAGAGCCGTGAGGATCGGCAGGCCTGCACCGATGAGCGTGCCGAGCATGATCACCAGGACGACCGCGGCGACCAGGAGGCCCACGATCTCTCCGGCACCGATGATGCTCGGGGCTCCCATGGTCATGTCGGACGAGAGGTCGATCTGCAGCCCCTCGGGAGCGTCCGCGAAGACGTCGACGAGCGCGTCCTTGGTCTCCTGCGGGATCTCCATCTGCGGGTCGGCGAACGAGACCATGACGATCGCCGCGGTGCCGTCCTCCGAGACCATGCGGATCTCCGAGGCCATGTCGAGGAGAGTTGCCCCCTGCTCGAGCTGGGCCTCCTGCTCCTCGAGCGTCGCGCGGCCGTCGTCGAGGGTCGTCTGCTGGGCGTCGAGCGCCGCGAGCCCCTCGTCGAGCGCGGCCTGCTGCGCGTCGAGCTGAGGCTGGACCTGCGCGAGCATGCCCGCGGCCTCCGCCTGGGCCCGCGCGGCGTCGAGCTGCGCCTGACCCGCCTCGAGCTGCTCACGACCCGCGTCCAGCTGGGCCTGTCCCGCGTCGAGCTGCGCCCGACCGTCCTCGATCTGGGTACGGCCCGACTCGACCTGCTGCGCCTGGGCGGCGCGGTCCGCCTCGGTCTGGAACGGGTCCATGACCGCGGTGACGCCGTCGACCGCGGCGGCCTCGGCCACCAGCCCGGCGACGGCCTCCTCCTGCTCGGCCGTGAACGGCTCGCCGTCCTCGGTCTGGACGACGACGGTGCCCGTACCGCCCGAGGCGTCGGGGAAGTCGCTCTGGAGACGGTCGGTCACCTCGGCGGTCGGGGTGCCGGGGATCGAGAACGTGGTCGCGAGCGTGCCCGCGCCGAGCGCGAACGCGACGCCCGCCGCGACGAGGACCGCGAGCCACGCGACGAGGACCGTCCGTGCTCGGCGCGCCGACCAGCGGCCGACGCGATAGAGGAATTCAGCCATGGGAGTCCTTCGGTTGCGCGCGAGTACGCGATGAGCAGGGTTCAGGGGGCCCGGCGGGACGACGCGACCGAGGCGTGCCCGGTCCGTGTCGCGTCGAGGAGTCGTTCGAGCAGGGCCGACCAGGTCTCGCGGGAGTCGACGTCGTCGACCGCCCCCGTGACCTCGGCCCAGTGGAGATAGATCACGATGAGCCCGCTCATGGTCGAGCCGACGAACAGCTCGATGTCGAACGGGTCGGCGTCGGGATGGCTCGTGGCCAGGCCCGCGGTGAGGCGCGTGCTGACCTCGGCGAAGACCTTGATCAGCGTCAGGGCTCTGCGAGGCGAGGGTCCCCCCTCGCCCCCGAGCACCCGGGTCAGGTACGTCAGCGGCGTCACGAAGTCGGTCGCGCGCAGGGCGTCCGCGACCTCGTCGAACAGGCCCGCGTCCGCCTGCACGGGGTCCGCGCTCGTCGAGAGCGCGTCGAGACGACCGAGCGCCGCACCGACGACCTCGCTGCAGACCTCGGTCACGACGTCGTCGAGCGACGCGAAGTGGTTGAAGACCGTGCGCCGCGAGACGTCGGCACGGTCCGCGAGCACGTCGACCGAGAAGTCCGTGCCGCCCGACTCGCCGATCAGGGCCGACGCGGCGTCCACGATCGCACGCCGGTGGCGCGCCTTGAGCGCAGCACGACGATCTCCGGTGACGAGGGACATGTTCCTACGCTAGGCACGTCGATGCACTCGGTGCAACTAGCTTGGTGAGGGGTCTGTGAAGCAATCGCGCCGACCCTGGTACCTACCGCTCGAACGTCCAGTTCTTGTCGGTGAGCATGCGTGCGACCGCGAGCCCGATCGACAGCGCGATGATCACGAGCCCCGCCTCGACGGTCGACGCCAGCGCGTCGACCGTGGCCCCGCTGTTGAACTGGTAGACGGCCCGGTACGCCGTGACCCCCGGCACCATGATGACGACGGCAGGCACCGAGAGGGTGATGCGAGGAACGTTCATCGCGGGGGCGATGTAGGCCGCCAGGACACCGACGACGAGCGCGGTCGCCGCAGCAGCGGCCTGCGACGCGAACCCCGCGTCGATCATCAGGAGACGACCCACGTTGGCGATCATGCCGATCGACGCGGCACCGACCGCCATCTTCCACGGGCTGTTGAACATCAGCGCGAAGCCCAGGACGCCCGCGAAGCTGGCCAGCAGCCGGAGCGCGAGGAACAGGGTGTCGTCGAGCGCGGGCGGCGGCAGCCGGTCCGGCTGGAGACCCGCGATCGCAGACACGGCCCACACCGCGAGGGCCGCCGACGCCAGGATCATCAGCGCGTAGGTCATGCGCGCGATCCCGGCCGAGAAGTCCAGCTTGGCCAGGTCCAGGGCCGCCGTCACGAGCGCGAACCCCGGCACCAGGAACAGGACCGCGGACACGTAGCCGGCCTCGTGCCCGCCGGAGAGACCCAGCACGTTCTCGAAGGCCAGGACGACCAGCAGGTACGCGGACGCCGCCACGGTCGCCGCGAGCATCGTGGTCCCGAACTGGTTGATCCCCTTGTGCAGCATGGCCCGACGCACCATCTGCCCCAGGAACGCACCGACGAACACCGCGCCGCACTCGATCACGCCGCCGTTGTTCAGGAACGCGAACGCCGCACACGCGATCGCAGCCCACAGGGCGTTGAGGAACGCTCCGTAGAGCAGGGGCTTGGCGGCGATCCTCTCGAGCTCCGCGTCGACGTCGGCGGCCGTGACGTGCTCGGGCAGGTCCCCCACGTACGACTCGAGCTCCGACAGACGGTCCGAGTTGATGCCGACCGCGCGGACCTCGGAGACCTCGGTGCGGAAGTTCCGGTCACGGTAGGACGTCGCGGTGATCTCGGTGAGCGTCACGTGCGCGGCGGTACGGTCAAGGCCCAGCGCCCGGCCCACGCGTGTCATGTGCGACTTCACGCGGTAGCTGCCGGTCCCCGCAGAGAGCGCGAGGCGCCCGACCCGCAGGACCGTCCCGGACTGTCGGACGAGCTCGCTCGGGCCCAGGCCCGGCTCGTCGGTCGCTTCTGCTGTCACCCCGTCATGATGTCCCGTCCGTCCCCCCGGTGCACCCACGGGCGACCCGGTGAGACGGTCCGGTCCACGCGTCCGGCGTGCCGCGGATCCCGCGCCACGCGGAGAGGCCCCGGTCCACCTGGGTGGTCCGGGGCCTCTCGTGAGGGCGGAGGGCGAGGGATTCGAACCCCCGGTTGCTTGCGCAACAACGGTTTTCAAGACCGTCACATTAGGCCGCTCTGTCAGCCCTCCTGGGATGCTCCGACGCACATTCTGGCACGTCGGGGCAGCTGCTGGCGCCGACGGGCGCCGTGCGGGCCCCGACCGACCGTCCGGCGTGGGGAGGTGCCGTCGACCGGCACGGAGCCGGCACGACGACGGCGGGTCACCCGTGGAGGGGACCCGCCGTCGTGCCGTGGTCGTCGAGCAGCGGGCTGCCCGGCCCGCACGAGGTACGCGTCAGGCCGCGCCCGAGCGCAGCTGGCGCATCGCGAGCTGGACGAGCGAGATCAGCGTCTGCTTGGTCGCCGCACGCGAACGCGCGTCGGTGTAGAGCATGGGCACGTGCGCCGGGATCTGCAGCGCCTCACGGACGTCCTCGAGCTTGTGCTTGGCGACGCCGTCGAAGCAGTTGACGCCCACGACGAACGGGATGCCGCGCGACTCGAAGTAGTCGATCGCCGGGAAGCACTGCTCCAGGCGGTCGGTGTCCACCAGCACGACGGCACCGATCGCACCGCGCACCAGGTCGTCCCACATGAACAGGAAGCGGTCCTGTCCCGGGGTGCCGAACAGGTAGAGCCACAGCGAGCCCGGGAGCTCGATACGACCGAAGTCCATCGCGACCGTGGTCGTCATCTTGCGGTCGCTCACGCCACCCGCGTCGTCGACCCCCACCGAGTGCTCCGTCATCGCGGCCTCGGTGTTGAGCGGCTCGATGTCCGAGATGGACCCGATGAACGTCGTCTTGCCCACGGCGAAGCCGCCGGCGACGACGATCTTGACGACCGTCGGCGCGGTCCGCGTCGCCTGGGGAGCAGAAGCAGGAGCCGCTGCGGGCTGAGCGGGTGCCGGCTGCTGTGGCTGCGGAGCCGCAGCGGCGGCCGGGGCAGGCGTCTGCTGCACGGGCGGCGTCTGGTGGACCGTCGGGGCCTGCTGCGCAGCGACCGGGGCGGGGTGGTGCTGCGCGGCCGCCGGAGCGGCTGCACCCTGGGGGCTCAGGACGCTCTGCCGGACCGGGGCCGGCGCCTGCACGGCAGGAGCCTGCACGGTGGGCGCACCTCCGCCGACGGGCGCGACCGGAGCCCAGGACGGGCCCGTGACGGCCGGACCGGCGCCGGGCTGCGGCTGACCGGCCGAGGCAGCGTCAGAGGGTGGAAATGCCATTGAGAACACTCTCCAAGATGCTCAGGGACAGTCCCGAGTTGCTGCCGCCGTGGCCGGTGTGGACGTTCAACGGTGTCGACGTGTGAACCGTCAGGTAGTTGTCCTCGGCGAGGTCGGCGACGAGGATGCGGGTGACGCCGAGGGGCATCCGCAGCAGCGCTGAGAGCTCGGCGATCGACACGTAGTTGTGAGCAGCGTGCTGGAGGATCGCGCGCTTCTCAGGAGGAAGGCCGTAGCTGTTCACAGCACCCGGCATCACCTCGACGAGGGCCTCGAGCGGAAGGTCCGAGGTCGCCGAACGGACACGTCCGCCGGTGACCGCGTACGGACGGACCGTCGCGGCCTCGTACGAGTCCGAGCTGTGGGCTCCCAAGCTGCCAAAAGGTGCGTTCGTCATCGACCTAACCTCATCCCACCGGGGCTCGTGTTGCTCCGTCAACAGGCAGGCTACCGCGCATCTCCGAGATCAGCTGAGGCGTCAGGGTGGCCTCGGTACGGGAGACGAGAAGTGCCATCTCGTAGCCGATCAGTCCGATGTCGCACGTCGACTCCGCGACGACGCCGAGGACCGATCCGTTCGACACGTTCATGAGGAAGAGGAAGCCGTTGTCCATCTCGACGATCGACTGCCGGACGTTGCCGCCGTTGAGCTGGCGTGCCGCCCCACGGGTCAGGCTGGACATGCCGGACACGATCGCGGCGAGCTGGTCACCGCTCGTGCGGTCCAGCTGGTCGGACATCGCCATGAGCAGGCCGTCCGCCGACACCACCAGGGTGTGCCGACTTCCCGGGACGGTCCGCACGAAGTTGTCGAGCAACCACCCGAAATTGGTTGCTTCGGTGCTGAGCGCGTTCACACTTCCTCCTTGTCAGTTGCCACAGACGGCGAGCTGTTCGTTACCGCGACTGCGGCGCTGAGTCAGGGACATCATTCCCGTGCGAGGACAGATCCGTCGACCCCGTCTCGTCGTCGGCCTCGACCCGTCCCCGGGCCGTCGCCGACTGGAAGGCCGCGAGACGGGCTCGCAGCTGCTCAGGGTCGCGATCGATCTTCGCGGTGAACCGGTCGACGTACTCCTCGCGGTTCACCGTCCGTGCGCGCCGCGTCAGTCCGGACGCCGTGACGTCGGACTGGGCCTGGGGGCTGTAGGTGCCCGCGGACTCCGCGAACGCCTTGCCCTGGACCTCGGGCCCGTTGCGCAGCAGCGTGGACATCTCCTCGTAGAGCACGGCCGAGGCGATCCAGTCGGACCGCGCCTCGACCGAGTCCGACACGTAGGTCGGGTCGAGGGGCTCGATCGGCTCCTGGGCCGGTCGGCGGACCAGCGGCGCCGAGGCCGCGGGCGCGGCGACCTGCGGCTGTGCTGCGGTCGGCGGCGCGAACGAGGTCGGCGCGGCCGGGGCAGCGAAGGCGACGGGCTGCGGTGCGGACTGCGGCTGCTGGTAGGCGACCGGCGCGGCCTGGGGCTGCTGGTACCCGACGGCAGCGGGCTGCTGCACGGCAGGAGCCTGCGGCTGCTGGTACGTGGCCGCGGGAGCCTGCTGGTCCGTGCCGGCGGGCTGCGAGGCGAGCGCTGCCGACGACGGCCGGATGACGGGCAGGGTGCCCGTCCGCGGGCGACGGTTGAAGATCCCGCGCTTGCGCGCCTGGCTCTCACGCAGCGACCGGCGCGTCGGCAGGTCGGCCATGAGGTCCTCGAACTTCGGCAGAGCCTCGAACGAGAGCTCCTCGGGGATCTCCTCCCGGTGCAGCGGCGCGACGGGCGCGGCCTGCGCGGCGGGAGCCGCGAACGGCGGAGCCGCCTGCACGACCGGGGGCTCGAAGCTCGCCGCAGGAGCCGCGACCGGAGCCTCGTACGCCACGACGGGCGGAGCCGCCTGCACGACCGGGGGCTCGAAGCTCGCCGCAGGAGGCGCGACCGGAGCCTCGTGCGCCACGACGGGCGGGGCGAACTGCTGGACCGGGGCCTCGGCCGCCGCCGGCGCGATGCGCTGCGGAAGGTCGGGTACGGGAGCCTGCGGCTCCACGGCCTGGACCTCCCGCGCAGCGGCAGGAGCGTCGGCGACGGGAGCCTCCGCGACCGGCGCGACGGGTGCTACGGCGATCGGCTGTTCCGCGGGCGCCGCGTCGGCCTCGGACGCACCGAGCGGCTCGATCGCGAACTGCGGGGCCCAGGTGCCGTCGTCGGGCACGAAGTCCGGGACGGAGATGTCGGTCGCCGAGACGTCCGGGGCTGCGTCGAGCTCGACGGCCTGCTGCTCGGCGGTGCTCGGGTCGGTCGTGCCCAGGGCCCGGAAGCTCGAGAACATCGCGGACCGCGTGCTCACGTCCAGGACGGGGATCTCGGCGGAAGCAGGCTGGACGGGCGGCATGACGCCGGTCGTCTCTGCGGGGCTCGAGGCGCGAGCGCGGCTCGGCAGCGAGTTGCCCGTGGCAGCGACACCCTCCGGCGGTGACCACGCGTCGGGGGCCGCGGGCAGGTCCAGGGGCAGCGACGGGGTGGCCAACGGCGGCAGGATGATCGAGCCGGTCTGCGGACCGGGGACGAACGAGGCGCTGGGTGCCGACCCGGCGGGGTCCATGCCGCGCGAACGGCGGCGGGGCATGCCCGTGGACGTGGCACCGTCGGTCAGCGCGGCGAGGTCGACGGCCACGGCGACCGGGGCCTCGTGGTCGATCTGCGGGGTCGAGGTCGTGGCCGGTCCCGAGTACACGGGTGCGGTCGGCTGCGGGGCGGGCGCCGAGATCTGGTCCGCCGCGACCTGCGTGCGGTTGTCCAGCGGGTCCGTCGGCATCGGCAGCGGCACGTTGGAGTCGGGCACGAACAGGACGTTCGGGAAGCTCACCGTGACGAGCGTCCCCGCACCCTCGGGGGCGCGCTCGAACGTGACGCGCGCACCCAGGCGGTCGGAGATGCGTCCGACCACGTACAGGCCCAGACGCTGCGACCCGACGACGTCCGACGCGGCGTGCGCGTTGACCTTGCGGTTCGCCTCGCCGATCTCCTCGGGAGTCATGCCGAGCCCGTGGTCGCGGATGATGATCTTGACGAAGCGCTCGTCGCGCCCCGTGCTGACCTCGACCGGGGTGTGCGGCTCCGAGAACATGGTCGCGTTCTCGAGGAGCTCGGCGATGAGGTGTGCTGCGTTGAGGGCGTTGTGCCCCAGCATGAGCGGGTCGACGACCAGGTTCAGGCGGACGCGGTCGTACAGCTCGATCTCGGACGACGCCGTACGGATGACGTCGGAGGCCGGCATGGGCTGGCGCACGCGTCGGCCCGAGTCGATGCCCGCGAGGACCAGGAGCGACTCGGCGTTACGACGCATCCGCGTCGCGAGGTGGTCGAGGCGGAACAGGTTCGACAGCGTGTTCGCGTCTTCCTCGGACCGCTCGAGGTCGTCGAGGAACGCGAGCTGACGGTTGAGGAGGACCTGGTCACGGCGCGCGACGTTGACGAACATCTCGGCGATCGAGCCACGGAGAGCGGCCTGCTCCCTCGCGACCTGGATGGTCGTGGAGTTCACGTCGTTGAACGCGTTGGCGAGCTGGCCGACCTCGTCGGTCGACTCGATCTCGATCGGCTGGATGCTGATGCCGGGGCCCTGACCGGGGATCGACACCTGCTCGACGAGGCGGGGCAGCTGGTCACGCACGTCCTGGGCTGCGTCGGTCAGACGACGCAGCGGGTTCACGATCTGGCGGGCGATGGCACCGGCCACCGCGATCGTCGCGCCGAACGCGAGGAGGGTCACGAGGATCGTGATGACGGCTCGCGTCACGGCGGCGGTCGCGTTGTCCGAGGCGATCTCGCCCGTCTCGGCGAGGACCTTGTCGCGGACCGGGGTGATGTTCTTGAGGTCGTTGGACGAGGCCGACGACCAGTCCTGCTGGGCGGTGGTACCCGTCGCACCGTTCGCGGCGAGGCCCGAGCGCAGACCGACGTAGGTGCCGATGGGCGACGGGATGACCTGGTCGATCCGGAGCTCTCGGACGGCCTTGCGCGCCTGCACGGCCTTCGTGTCGCCCTCGCTGATGAGTCGCGCGACACGGAGCGACGCGTTGTCGAGGTTCTTCGGGGCGCCGGGGTTCTCGCGGTTGGCCTGGATGTCGTCGAAGAGGAACTGCGCCACGGGCAGCTCGAGCGCGACCTGGCTCATGAGCACGTTGGTGTCGACGTACGCGTCGAGGAACTGCGCCAGGGTGCGGTCGTCGGACGTGTCCGCGAGGACACGCGGGACGTCGAGCGCATCGTCGATCAGGGTGTTGTACTTCGAGGTGAACCCGAGCTCCTGGATCGAGTTCGTGTCGATCTGCTTGCGGATGTCCGCGAGCTCGGCACGGTCCTTGACCGTCGCGTCGACCGCGTCGCGCACGCGCTGGTCGAGCATCGACATGGTGAGGTCGCCATACACGGCGTCGCGCCGGTCGAGGGACTTGTCCGTCGCGAGACGGGCCTCCTCGACCACGGCGTCACCGTTCTCGACCCCGCGGACGCGCTGGATCTCGGCGGCTCGCTCGGCGGCGACGGCCTTCCCGGCGACGTCCTGGGTCGCGAACGCCTTGACCAGTGCCTGCGTCTGCTGGGCGACCCGCGCCTCGTTGATCGCCTGGACCGAGAAGATCGTCGCGGCCAGGAACAGGACGAGGACAGGCAGCGCGAGTGCCGCAAGGATCTTCCCGCGAACGCTCAACCTGCGGAGCATACGAACCTCTCTCCAAACCCTGTAACCAGCGGAAGTTCGTGGGTCCCGGTCGCCTCCGACCGTCCCCCACGCGCCAGACGTGCGTACTAACTATCGGTGCACTTGCCCCACAGACCTAATCCGGTCATCCGGGGCAAGGCGGTACGTCGAGCCGCGGCTCTCCGCTGACCGACACGAGTCCTCGTCGACGAGGACGTAGTGTCTTTTGTGTGCGAGCCGTCACGATAGCGGCCCCGGGCGGGCCAGAGAAACTCACCATGTCCACACTCCCCGACCCCGAACCGGGTCCCGGAGAGGTGGTGATCCACGTCGCTTCGAGTGGCGTGAACCCTGCTGACCTGCTACAACGCGCCGGTCACTACCCTCCACCGCCCGGCGCCCCGGTATGGCCCGGTCTCGAGGTGTCTGGGGTGATTTCGGCGGTTGGCCCGCGTCTCACAGGCTGGGACGTGGGCGACGAGGTCGTCGCCCTGCTCGACGGCGGGGGCTACGCGGAGAAGGTCCGCGTCCGTGCGTCCCAGGTCCTCCCCCTGCCCGACGGCGTCGCGCTCGTCGACGGGGCCGCCCTGCCCGAGGCGGTGTGCACCGCGTGGAGCAACCTCGTCGACGTCGGGCGCCTCGCCCGGGGCGATGTCCTGCTCGTGCACGGCGGCTCGGGGGGCGTCGGCTCGGTCGCCACGCAGATCGGGGCCGCGCTCGGCGCCCGGGTGATCGCGACCGCAGGTGGGCCCGAGCGCGCGGCGCGCTGCCTCACGCTCGGCGCGGAGACGGCCGTCGACCACCGGACCCAGGACTTCGTCGCCGCCGTGCGCGACACCTCAGGGGGCGCGGGCGCGGACGTCGTGCTCGACGTCGTCGGGGCCGCGTACCTCCCCGACAACCTCCGGGCGCTCGCGACGGGCGGACGACTGGTCGTGATCGGGATGCAGAAGGGACGTCGCGGGGAGCTCGACCTGGGGATGCTGCTGGCCAAGCGCGCCCAGGTGAGCGGTACGACGCTGCGGGCGCGGCCGGCCGAGGAGAAGGCCCGGCTCGTGCGCGACGTGCTCGAGCACGTCTGGCCCCTGGTCGCCGACGGGCTCGTCCGGCCCGTCGTGCACGCCCGGCTTCCCCTGGAGCGTGCTGCGGACGCGCACCGGCTCCTGGAGTCGGGCGAGGTGTTCGGCAAGGTCCTGCTGCTTCCCTGACGCGGGGCGGGCCCGAACCTTCGCGCCGGGCGCCTGTTCGGGTCAGACTGGGGCGATGAGCGACGAGCCGCGCACCGACCAGAACCCCGACCCGACCGAGCCCGGACGGACGGCTCCCCCGGAGGGTCGTGAGGAGGCCGGGGACACCCCGGGGAACGAAGGCGAGGCCCAGCGCGTCACGGTCGTCGGGCCGGACGGGACGAGGGTCTCGGTCGTCGCGAGCGACGACTCGACCGACGAGGACCGCAACCCGAGCGCGGTCATCGAGGAACCCGCGAAGGTCATGCGGATCGGCGGCATGATCAAGCGTCTGCTCGAGGAGGTCCGCGACGCGCCGCTCGACGAGGCGGCACGCAGCCGCCTCGCGGAGATCCACGAGAGGTCCCTCAAGGAGCTCGAGGAGGGCCTCTCCCCCGACCTCGTCGCCGAGCTCCACCGCATCTCGCTGCCGTTCACCGACGACGCGGTGCCGTCCGACGCGGAGCTCCGCGTCGCGCAGGCCCAGCTCGTGGGCTGGCTCGAGGGACTGTTCCACGGCATCCAGACGGCCCTCGTGGCCCAGCAGATGGCGGCGCAGGCCCAGCTCTCGCAGATCCGCCGAGCGCTGCCGCCCGGCACCATCCCCGTCCCGGGCATGCCCGGGCACCCCGGGCAGCCCCCGCAGCCGGGTGCTCCGCGCGAGGGCGACGACGGACGACCCTCGCCCGGCCAGTACCTCTGACGTACCGCGCAAGACCTCGCGGGGGGGGTCGTTCTGCCCCGCCGCGCACGGGCTAGGCGGGCGGCGGGTCCGTGCGCTGAGCCGTCATGGCGATGGCCCCGGACACCAGGAGCAGGCCGACGAGCTCGAGCCACGAGGGGAACTGCTGGAGCACGACGGCGCCGATCACCACCGCGGTCGCGGGCAGCATCGCGAGGAGCACGGAGAACGTCGCTGCGCTGACCCTGCGCAGGATGAGCTGCTCGAGCACGTACGGGACGACCGACGAGCACACCGCGATCCCCACGACCGCGAGGAGCAGCTTCCAGTCCTCGAGCACGGCCCCGGAGGACGGTGCGAGGAACGGCGCGAAGACCAGGGCCCCCGCGGCCATCGCGACCGAGAGCGACGTGACCCCGGACCCGGCCAGAGCCACGCGCCGGCCCAGCAGGATGTACGCGGCCCAGCACGCCGCCGCGAGACCGATCGCGACCAACCCGATCACGACGTCCTCGCGCGGCAGGTCGGACGTGAGCGTGACACCGGCGAGGAGCACGACGCCCACCGCGGCGACGGCGATACCTCCGCGCTCACGCCACCCTCGCCCCGTGATCGCCGCGACCGCCACGGGGCCGATGAACTCGATCGCGACCGCCGACCCGAGGGGCAGGTGGTCGATCGCGACGTAGAACGTGACGTTCATGGCGGCCAGCGCCACACCGAACACCGCGGCCCAGGCAAGAGTGCGCCGGGTCCATCGCTGCCGCCAAGGTCGGCGCCAGGCGAGGAGCAGCACGGCGGCCACGACGATGCGCAGCCAGGCGACCTCGGGTGCGCCGACGACGGCGAACAACCCCACCGCGATCGCGGCGCCCAGGTACTGGGTCAACCCGGAGACGACGAAGAGGGCGGGTGGAGGGACCCGCCCCGCAGCGGAAGCCAGCGCGCGGCTGGGACCAGAGAGCACCCGACGACCCTACGTCGGCCCCTGCCGACCACGGGACCAGCAGCACCCGACGTGGTGTGACGCGCGACGCCGTCGGGCGGGGCTGTTCGCGTGGCCGTGGCCGGACCCCGGAAGGCCGTGCGAACACCCCCGCCCGACGGCGGAGCACCGAACCTCACCCCTTGACGGAACCCGCCAGGAGGCCTCGGACGAAGTACCGCTGGAGCGCCAGGAAGACGATGACGGGCACGATCATCGAGATGAACGCTCCGGCCGGCAGCAGGTGCCAGTTGGCGCCTCGTGACCCGGAGAGCTCGGCGATGCGGACCGTGAGGGGCGCGACGTCGAGCGCCGAGCCGAAGGTCAGCGCGACGAGCAGGTCGTTCCACACCCACAGGAACTGGAAGATCCCGAACGCTGCGATGGCCGGGATCAGGAGCGGCATGAGGACCGTGAAGAAGATCCGCACGTGCCCTGCGCCGTCGACGCGTGCGGCCTCGACGAGCTCGCGCGGGATGTCCTTCATGAAGTTGTGGAACAGGTAGATCGCGAGCGGCAGCGCGAAGATCGTGTGCGAGAGCCAGACGGGCCAGAACGAGCCGTCGATGCCCCAGCTCACGTACTGCGAGAGCAGCGGCACCAGCGTGACCTGGATGGGGATGATCTGGAGCGCGAAGACCGCGACGAACAGGAGGTTGCGGCCCCGGAAGTCGATCCACGCGAACGCGTACGCCGCGAGGAGCGCCAGGGTGATGGGGATGATGACGGCCGGCAGGGTGATGACGACCGAGTTCACGAAGTAGCTGGCGAAGTTGGTCGAGCTGCCGAAGAGTGCGTCCTGGTAGTTCTCGAGCGTGAACTCGGGGTTGCTGAACGCGGTCCACCAGCCGGTACGGCGGATGTCCGCGGCCGGGCGGAAGGACGTGACGAGCAGTCCGAACGTCGGGATGGTCCACAGGATGGCGAGGACGATCGCGATGGCCGACGCGCTCTTGGAGCTCGCGCGGTGCCGGACGGCACCCGCTCGACGGTCGAGCCTGTCGAGCTTGCCGACGCCCTTGCCCTCCTCGGGGGTCTCGTCGACGATCGTGGTGTCGGGGATCGGGATGCTCATCGGATCTCCTCCGACGCCCGCAGCTGGCGCACGTTGTAGATGATGATCGGGATGACGAGGATGAACAGGATCACGGCGAGCGCGGCGCCGAGGCCCTTCTCGCCCTGTCGCAGGGCCTGCGTGTAGAACTCGTTCGCGACGACCGAGGTGTCGAACCGGCCGCCCGTCATGGTCCTGACGATGTCGAAGACCTTGAGGGTGCCTATCGCGATCGTGGTGAGGACGACGATGAGCGCGGGACGGATGCTCGGGACGGTGATGTAGCGGAACATGCGCATGCCCGAGACCCCGTCGAGACGGGCGGCCTCGACGATGTCGTCGGGGATGGCGCGGATGGCCGCGGCGAGGATCGTCATGGCGAACCCGGCCTGGATCCAGATCATGACCATGATGAGGAAGAACGTGTTCCAGGGAGCGTCGAGCAGGAACTTCTGGGGTTCGAGGCCCACCCAGACCAGGATCTGGTTCAGGAGCCCGATCTGCTGGATGTTCCCGATGTCGGCCTTGTACTCGTACATGAACTTCCAGATGATGCCCGCGCCGACCATCGAGATGGCCATGGGAAGGAAGATCAGGGTCTTGGCGAACTTCTCGAAGCGCGACCTGTCGATCACGACCGCGTAGATCAGGCCCAGCAGCGTCGAGACGAGCGGGACCACGATGACCCAGATCGCGGTGTTGCGCAGGACCACCTGGAACTCGTCGCGGGTCAGCGCGGTGATGTAGTTGTCGAGGCCGACGAACTCCGTGCTGGTGCGGTTGAAGAACGAGTCACGGATGGTCTTGATGCCCGGGTAGAGCAGCCCGAACCCGATGAGCAGGAGCGCCGGGCCGGCGAAGACCGCGGCGATCACCCAGTTGGGGACCCGCTTGGGAAGGTCCGCGAGAAAGAGGATCACGCCCATCACGATGACGAACAGGAGGATCGCGAACAGCATGACCGCGAACTTTCCTGCCGGACCGTCGGGCGTCAGTAGCCAGTCCATGGAGCACTCCTTCGTGCGATGGGGGCCCGCCATGGTGGCGGGCCCCCATC